>JAIRMF010000077.1 GCA_031258895.1 Dysgonamonadaceae bacterium
ACATTCGCTAATCTTACTATGCCCGATGTAGCGGACGTAAAACGGTATTCAAGGATTCGGAACGGTACGAAAATGCCGTCTATCTCACAGATAAAAAACGAACAATCGCTCCCGTCAAAAGAATCATCGGTAAAAGTAAACGTGATCTCCCCACCCGTGCCGTGCGGTTTGCGAAACTGCCCCGTCCTTGCTAATTCTTCCTTATTTAACATTGTGCAAAGTTAGTTGTTTTACCGGAGAGATAATGTTTTTTTTATATAACGGCGGCGGCAACAGAGAAATTATTATTACCTTTGTACCACATTCCAACAAAAAAATGAAGTTTATACGTGTTATCGTTATTTTACTCCTGCCTCTGTGGATTCAGGCGCAGAACATTCCGACATGGAAAGAAATCGAAACGGACAAGAATTTTATCGCGTTACAGCAGGCGATCGCCTCAAGTACGGAA
This sequence comes from Dysgonamonadaceae bacterium, assembly GCA_031258895.1. Lineage (GTDB taxonomy): Bacteria > Bacteroidota > Bacteroidia > Bacteroidales > Azobacteroidaceae > Azobacteroides. The sequence goes on from JAIRMF010000077.1 coordinate 452, forward strand.
AGGATAAAGGCTATCGAGAATGAATACAGCCTGTTTTCAACCAAGCAAAAGAATGACCGATTACTTGTCAAGGCGTTGAAGGAGCGTTACGACTGTGCGGTGGAGGAGCGCGACGGGATTCTTTTTGATTTCATCGAAAAACATCCCGAATCATATATCAGTCTGGTTGTTATAGCCCAGCTTCACGACGAGAACAGGGTTGATAAACTTACCGTAGATTCTGTTTACAACAGGCTTTCCGCTTCGGTCAGGGAAACTGATTTTGGTAAAGCTCTTGGCGCCAGCATAAAAACCTTACTGAACAGTACTGTCGGCAGTAAGGCGGCTGATTTTGTTCAACGCACTCCGGACGGGACTCCCGTGAAACTGTCCGATTTTCGCGGGAAATATGTGCTGGTCGATTTCTGGGCGTCGTGGTGCGCTCCGTGTCGCCGTGAGAATCCTAACCTCGTGAAGGCGTACAAAAAGTATAGGAATAAGAATTTCACCGTGCTCGGTATTTCTCTCGATAAGAGCAAGCAGGCGTGGCTTGCGGCGATTAAGAACGACGGGCTTGAGTGGACGCAGGTTTCCGATTTGAAACTCTGGGAAAACGAGGCTGCAAAGTTATTCGGCGTACAGAGTATTCCGCAAAACATGTTGATTGATCCCGACGGCATTATTATCCGTAAAAATTTACGTGGTGAGGAGCTTCAGAAGGCGTTGTCGGAAATATTAAAATGAATGAAAAGGCATTTATGGAGAATATAGTAGCGACATTGGATATTGGTTCGTCGAAGATTGTGGCGATGGTTGCAGGGAAGGTTGGCGGACAGTACAACATCATAGCCTCGGAGACTCTGCGGCTTGAGGTTGAGGATCAGTCTAAGGCATTGGTCAGGCGGGGAGTGATTTCGGACGTTTCGTTGGCGGCGGAAGCGATTTCGGACGTTTTGCAGAAATTGAACAAGAAGCTTTCGGGTCATCAGTTGAGGTTGCAGAAGATTTACATCGGTTACGGCGGACAGGGGCTCTCTACTAAGACTCTCGACTTGAAGCGTGAAATAGAGGGTACTGTTGTCACGGAAGACCTGGACTCGATTCACGACGAGATGTATGAACTCACGGAACAGAACAAGACGAAAGGCACGCGCAGTTTTTTCAAGTCGTATTTTTTGGACGGTATAGAGGACGGGGAGCCGTTGGGTAAGACATGTACCACGCTTGAGTGCCGCTATTTACTTTTGACGGGTCATGTCTGCGACGGGTTGAAGGAGAAAGTCGAGGAGCGGACGGGGGGCGGCATTACTGTGGAGGGGATGCTTGTTTCTGCGGAGGCGACCGCTTTCGCTGTTCTTGAGGAGCATGAGCGTAAGGAGGGTTGTGTTCTGGTCGAGATTGGCGCAGGCGTGACCACTGTTTCCATTTACCATGGTAACGGGATAAAATTCTTAACCACTGTTCCTGTCGGCGGTTTGGCTGTCACGAAAGATATTTGCAGTTTAAAGATTCCGTTTGCGGAGGCCGAGAATCACAAGATAACAACCGGCAGAGCACAAAATGCGTTTAAGGATTCTGTTGTCGATGATAATTTGTCTGAGGAGGAGAAGAAGCTGAAAGCTTTGAACGACGTTATTTCCGCAAGGGTAAAGGAGATTGCCGTTAATGTAAGGGAGCAGGTCATAATGTCGGGGCATGTGAAATGTGTTCGGAGCGTTGTTATTACCGGTGGCGGTTCGTCACTTTCGGGTTTGGAGGGCGTTTTTCGTGAGATAACGGATTTGCCTGTACGGACGGCGATACCGCGCCGTTTTTTTGTGAAACAAGATTTGGAGGAAAGCCTTGATGCAGCCAATTCGGCGGTTATAGGGATGTTTGCGATGGTTTCGGAAAATTGTTGCAGACGCATGGATACTCCGACGGAGAATAAGGGGAATGGAGGTTGGTTTAAGACTACGCTTACGGATCTTTTCACTTCGAGTACGGCGACGCCGAATCAGTCTGAAGTTTTTACTTCTAAAGAACAGAAGGAGAGGCAGCGTATTGAGGCCATCGAGAAGAGGAATAAAGAGAAAGCCGAACTTGAACGGAAGGAGGCTGAGCGAAAGGAACAGGAGCGGATTAGACGGGAGGAGAAGAGTAGGAAGGATAAGGGACCGAGGGGACATAAAAAGAAATCTATTCTGTCGCGGGTTTACGACAGCGCTAGCCGTACTCTTTTCGATGAACCTCCTATCGGGGATAATAAGACGGACGACGGTTCCGGCAATTAAATTATTTGTTAATCTATGGAAGAAGGAGCGACGATAACTGTAACTGACGAACCTGTCGAGTTTGATTTCGACACTGAGAAGTCTTCGAGGATAAAGATTGTTGGCGTAGGCGGAGGCGGCTGTAATGCGGTGACGCACATGTATAACGAAGGCATTGACGGCGTTGATTTTGTTCTTATTAACACCGACCTTCCCGCCTTGGAAAAGAGTCCCGTACCGCATAAATTGGTAATCGGCATGTCTATCACTAATGGTCGGGGGACGGGTGATCGTCCGGACGTTGCGGAGCAGTGTGCGTTGTCGAGTGAATCTGATATACGCGCGTTGTTTGACGCGGAGACGGACATGGTCTTTATTGCAGCCGGGATGGGCGGAGGCACCGGGACGGGCTCTTCTCCGGTAGTCGCCAAGATAGCTAAGGAGATGAACAAGCTCACGGTCGGCATCGTTACTATTCCTTATTTTTTTGAGCGGCCCAACAAGATCATTCAGGCGCTTGAGGGTGTTGAGCGATTGAGTGAGAATGTTGACGCTTTGATAGTTATCAGCAATCAGAAGTTATTGGAGGCTTTCCCCGGGCGGACTGTACTTGAGTCGTTTATCGAGGCGGACAACACATTGTTGACGGCTGCCAAGAGCATTTCCGACATTATAAACCAGAACGAATATATTAACATTGACTTTAACGACGTCAACACCACTCTTCGTGATGGTGGCGTAGCTGTCATCAGCCATGGAGAGTCTTCGGGTGTGAATCGTATGACGAAAGCTATAGAGATAGCGACGACGTCTCCATTGTTGAACAACAATAATTTGTATGACGCCAAGAAGGTTTTGGTTGTCGTTCAGCAATCCAGGGCTCATGGCGCGGCGAACGAAGAGTTTGCGGTTGAGCTTTATGCTTTCATGAATCGTTTTCCTAACGACGTGCATGTCATCTGGGGCATAGGCATAGATGAAACTTTGGACGAGAACATAAGGGTTACTGTACTCGCGTCGGGATTTTCTTTGGAGGATGTACCTTTGATGGACAGGAAGCGTGCCGGTGATTTGGAGCGGATGGGTGAGGATGAACGCTTTGCGTTGGAGGAGGCTCGGGCGGCTCGCGAGCGTGACGACAGGGAGAGAACTCTTTTGATCACCAAGTACTATGGTCAAGACGCTGTTGCCGGTATTTTGGGGAAGACGGCTCCTAAGCCATACATTTTCAAGGCGGATGAGTTGGATGACGACTCAGTGATAGACCGGCTATTAAACATTCCCGCCTATAAAAGGAGGTAAGACGGCTGCACCGTTAAAGTCTTATTTCCTGAATCATTACAATATTGCTACAACCTCAAAGGCTTTTTATTTAAAGTCTTTGAGGTTTTTTCTTTGGATTTTCTAAGGTTTTTAAGACCATTATAAAAGGCTTTTCTCACGAAACTTTTTTCTCTCGGGACTTGGTAAACGGCTTTCCCCCTTTTTTCACTAACTTTGCGGCATTAATTTAAGTAATGCTGTAAAAAATGATGAAACTCTTTTACTTATGCTTTTTTTTGTCGGCTGCATTTTTTGCGGCTTTTGCCGGTGATATTACCATTGATTTCCCGAAGTTTGCGGGAAAAGACTATGTTTATTACTTTGTTCGCGGGGATGGAAACGACACTGTCATGCGCGGGACGCTTGATTTGAACGGTCAGGCGAAGTTATCTCCGTATTTATCGGACAAAAATTTTTGCGGGACGTCAAGATTTATCATTTCCGGCGCCGGCGGATTTGAGATATTTCTTAACGGGGAGAAGGATTTTACTGTCGAATGTGATAGGGGTTTGCCTCTCGGTACGAGGGATATCCGCTATAT
>JAIRMF010000002.1 GCA_031258895.1 Dysgonamonadaceae bacterium
TATATTTTTGATTTTTTGTCTGTAATAGTTGCCCCCGAAGTGCAGTGGTACGCCCCCCGAGCGCAGTGGGACGCCCCCGAAGCGCAGTGGGACGCCCCCCAAGCGTAAAGTGTCGCCCCCGAAATACGCTCTGACAGCCCCGTCAGGCGATTTGAAGGCTTTTTGGAAAAAGTTGTCGCCGCTCGCGCGTACGTGCACGCACGCGGCTTTAAAAGGTTTATATTGTGTGTGTGTGTGTTAATAAATTATCCGACGCCACCAAATATTTTATAATATTCAGAGATAAATTTATGTCGGTATGTGCAGCTGTCATCGTCATAACGGGTGCAAAGGTAAACAATGTTTTTTAAACGGCAAGCGTTTTTGAAAAAAAACTTTCAATTCCCCAAAAAATCCCGCCCTAAATACCCGCCTTCGCACGACGTAACTGCTCCGCCAACGTGAAATTCTGAACAGGAATGTGCCCAGCAAGAGGCATGATCTTCTCATGTATGATATCAATGAAACTGCCCGCCTGAGGAAAAAAAGCATACTCAAGCTCATATGCAGGAGTTATCCAATCACGCGAACCAAGAACGGCAACAGGCGCGTCAAGATAATCAAATGCAAAATCAGTAATGTTACGGGCCAAATCGTTCAAAAACGAACCCCGCGCCGTAGCATCTCCCGCCACAACAATACGACCCGTCTTCTTCACCGACTCAATAACAATCCCATAATCAAACGGCACAAGAGACCGGGCGTCAATAACCTCCGCCGATAAACCATACCGCTCCTCCAAAATCTCCGCCGCCTCAAGAGCACGATATAAAGTCGCCCCAACAGTCAAAAACGTGACGTCATCGCCGGCACGCTTAACGTCCGGAACACCAAAAGGAATCTCATAGTATCCGGCCGGTACGCCTCCCTCATGAAAACGCTCCCCAATGTCGTAAATACGCTGGCTCTCGAAAAATATCACAGGATCAGTGCCCTGCAGCGCACTGTTCATCAAACCCTTCGCATCGTATGGCGTAGCCGGAAAAACAACCCGCAAACCGGGAATATGCGCCACTAAAGACGTCCAGTCCTGAGAATGCTGCGCGCCGTACTTAGACCCAACCGAGACACGTACCACAACAGGCATCCGCAATATATTGCCGCTCATCGCCTGCCACTTCGGTAACTGGTTGAAAACCTCATCGCCACAACATCCAAGAAAATCACAATACATGATCTCCGGAATAACACGGCCACCACACATCGCATAACCAATCGCCGTGCCGATAATCGACGCCTCCGCAATCGGCGTGTTAAAAAGACGATGGTACGGAAGAGCCTCCGTCAAACCACGATAAACAGCAAAAGCGCCACCCCAATCACGATTCTCCTCCCCATAAGCAATCAAAGAAGCATCCTTATAAAAACGATCAACAACAGCCTCAAAAATACCGTCCCGCAACTGATACTGCTTCATCTTCGAAAACGGCTTGCCGGACCCGTCAAACGCAAAACGCTCCTTGTTCGCAATCTGCCTGACACGAGGATTATCCTCCAAAGGATGATTAACGTCCGGCAACGCGTCCGAAAGCGAATCAACAGAACAGTTCGAAAACATCATATCGCCAATCAAATCAGGATACCTGTTCAGATCCATCCTCGGCGACAAAACATCGTCTATCGAAAGCCTGAATACATCAAACATCACCGATTTAATCCCGCCGTCAATCGCCGATAATTCCGACTCCCCGACAACCCCCGCCTCAACAAGACGCCTGCCGTACCCAACAATACAGTCCTGAGACTCCCACGCCTCAACCTCCTCCTTAGTGCGGTAAGACGAAGCGTCCGAAGGAGAATGACCACTGTAACGGTAAGTCAAAACGTCCAACAAAACAGGACCCCTGCCGGACTCCAATAACACCTTCTTGCGCCGGTAAGCATCAATCACGGCAAGAGGATCGTAACCGTCAACACGCTCGGCATGCATCTGGTCGGGATTGACCCCCGCCCCAATACGGGCGGCAATGTCGTACCCCATAGTCTCCCCGCAAGTCTGACCGCCCATCCCGTATTGATTGTCCATTATATTAATGATAACCGGTAAACCGCCCTTCATATCGCCCTCCCACAGTTTCGTGAACTGATCCATCGCAGCAAAACAAAGCCCCTCCCAAACCGGACCACGAGCCATAGAACCGTCGCCAATATTGGCAACCACAATGCCCGGCTTGCGATTAACCTTCTTATAAAGCGCCGCGCCAACCGCTATACTGCCGCTACCACCTACAATAGCATTGTTAGGATAAATCCCGAAAGGAGTGAAAAACGTGTGCATCGAACCGCCCAAACCCCTGTTAAAACCCGTAGTACGAGCAAAAATCTCTGCCAACGCACCGTAAAGAAGAAAACGAATGCCAAGCCCTTTCACATCCTCATCTTCCCGATAAATAGTCCGCACAGCGTTCACCGTAGCGCCATCCCAAAGACCATCCATGATAGCCGATAAATCCCCATCGTCCAGGTCGCGAATAGCCCGCAGACCCTTAGCTAAAATCTCTCCATGGCTGCGGTGAGACCCGAAAATGAAATCGTTAACGTCAAGCGTGTAAGCCATCCCTACCGCCGCCGCCTCCTGCCCGGCCGAAAGATGAGCAGGACCAGGATTGCTATATTCAATACCGCCGTAACTTCCGGTCGTCTTGATAAGCTGCAGCATGGTTTCAAACTCGCGAATAACCACCATGTCGTGGTAAATCCCTACCAATTCATCCTTCGTGAAGTTCCCGTCACTCAACTCGTCCTTCACTGTCTTCTTATAACTGTTAACCGGCAACGACCGGAAATTAACCTCACCCGACTTGCGGGCTTCTAACGGATCAATGTACTGACCTTTCGGCATGATATATCAAAATAAATTGTTAAAAAATCGTCTCAGCGGCTGCAAAGGTACAAAAATATCCCGCAAATAAAAAAGCAACCCAAAAAACAGTAAGAAAATAATTCCGGCAAAAATGCGTTATTAATATGGAAAAGAAAATCAGATGAAAAAATTCTTATTATCAATAATGATCCCCGTCGCTCTATGTCTCGCCTCATGCGACGACGAAACCGGAGGAGAACGCGGCAACCCCAACGGCATTCTTTCGTTTTCTGTCGACACCATATCGTTCGATACGCTGCTGACAACGGTAAGTTCACCCGTCAAAGCGTTCCGCGTCCACAACCGTAATAACCGGCAACTTGTCGTATCGTCGGTTTACTTAGAGGATAAAGAAAACAGCCCTTTCAGGATTAATGTCGACGGATATGCGGGACAGCATTTCGAAAATATAGAAATCAGAGCTAATGACAGCATCTATGTTATGGTCGACGTAAAGCCCAACGAACAGGGTACGGCCGAAATCACCAGGATCAGCGACAAAATCGTTTTCGTTGTCGGTGAGGTGATCCAAAAAATTATCCTGGAAGCATACGGACAGGACGTCTTCCGTTACGAGGAACTGCTTGTCGATCGCGATACGGTTCTAAGTGCAGAGAAACCGTACCTGATAACCGGCAAAATTGAAGTTGCAGCGGATGCTACGCTGAATGTGCCCGAAGGAACGGTGTTCTACATGTACAACAACGCGGAAGTTATTGTTAACGGCAGAGTAAAGATGGCAGGCACGGTGGAGAAACCGATAGTCTTCCGAGGTAGCCGTACCGATTACCTGCCCTTAGAAAAACGAATCCCTTACGATCTGATCCCCAACCAGTGGGGAGGCATACGCTTCGGCGCCGACAGCTACGGCAATGAAATGGAAAATGTTCGTGTCCGGAACGGAAAGTTCGGCATCGCTTTCGATATTTCAACGCCAGACCGTAAGAAAGCCGTCCTGAAAAATACAATCATCACAAACGTCTCAGGTAGCCTGCTACATGCCGTCAATTGTAATATCTCGGCAGAAAACTGCGAGTTCTCAAACTCGGGAAGCGCCAGCCTGATACTTGCCGGTGGAATGTATGATTTCACACACTGTACAATGGCGAACTATTATCCTTCGTTTCCCGAAGCAGGATGGAAAAGATCGGAACACCAAGTCCTTGTGCTTGCAAATTCGATCACCGTTACCGACGAAAATCAGGGACAGGTGCAAGTGGCTTGCCCCCTCGAAAAGGCTGATTTCAGCAATACCATTCTCGCCTCAATAAAACCCGACATGGCCCTGCTTGCCATTAAAATGGAGGAATATGCGTTAAATTACCATCTAAACAACTGTATTCTTACAGACAATAGTATCGAAGATGAAAACTTTGTTGACTGCATTCAGGGAGCAAACCCCGATTCCCTGTTCGTGGACAGCAAAGGTTCGGACGCCGACAACGAGGATTTTTTATTCGATTTCAGGCTAAAAGAAAATTCCCCCGCAAGAAATACCGCAAGCCTCAATATTTCGCAATCTACACCTTTGGATATGCTGGGAAGAAACCGCCTGGCAGACGGAAATCCTGACGTCGGGGCGTATGAAAAAGAATAATCGCCGCCGACCGGAGGATTTTATACTGTAAAAACTTTATAGCGCCTGATTGACACAAATAGCCGCCATTTTGTATATATCGTCCACCGAACAACCTCGAGAAAGATCGTTCACAGGAGCAGCCATTCCTTGCAGAATCGGTCCGACCGCTTCCGCGTCACCAAGCCGTTGCACAAGTTTATAGCATATATTTCCTGATTCGAGGTTCGGAAATATAAGCACGTTTGCTCTTCCTGCAACAGCGCTGTCGGGTGCTTTGCTTGCTCCTACCGATGGTATGATTGCGGCGTCGGCTTGCAATTCGCTGTCAATTTGGAGGCCGGGAGCGAGCTCGTTGGCAATCCGGCCCGCCTCTATTACCTTATCCACTAGTTCGTGCCTGGCACTACCTTTGGTTGAAAAACTCAATATCGCCACACGAGGTTCTACTCCGACTAATGTGCGGGCTGTTTCTGCCGTTGCAACCGCAATCTCGGCAAGTTCCCTCGCCGTCGGGCTGGGTACTACGGCGCAGTCGGCAAAGACAAGGACGCCGTCCTTGCCAAATGCCTTGTTTTTAACAAACATCAAAAAAGCGCCGGATATGACGCTGATGCCGGGTTTGGTTTTGATGATTTGTAAGGCCGGACGTAACACATCTCCCGTAGTATTCCTCGCACCGGCAATTTCACCGTCTGCGTCGCCATTTTTTATAAGCAGGCAACCCAGATAAAGCGGATTACCGGCAAGTTTGACGGCTTGTTCCGGCGTCATTCCCTTGTTTTTTCGCAATTCGTACAACAGGCCGGCATAGATTTCCCTGCGCGGATTATCCAAAGGGTCGATAATTGTTGCCTTGTCGATATGTTTCAGTGCATATCTCGACGCCAAATCATTAATTTCTCCAGGATTACCGATAAGGGTTATATCCGCCACGGCGTCGGCAAGCAAGCTGTCGGCCGCTTTCAGCGTGCGTTCTTCGTTGCCTTCCGGCAGTACGATACGCCGGCGATTTGCTTTTGCCCGCTCGATGAT
>JAIRMF010000010.1 GCA_031258895.1 Dysgonamonadaceae bacterium
AAAGACTTTAATAATATGTCCGGGAAATAAATTAACTTTGCAGCCTCAAAATAATCCATAAACATGGCGCAAAAAAAAAATAAATTCCCACTCGAACTGTGCACAATGCCCGGTTTCGCAGGAAGCTCAGCCTATTACCTCCGGTACGAAGACCCGCACAACGACAAAGAATTAGTCTCCAAAGAAGCCAACCAATACTGGGGAAACGTCGATCTCTACGTCGGAGGTACCGAACACGCTACCGGACACCTTATCTACAGCCGCTTCTGGAATAAATTCCTACACGACCGTGGGTACATTAAAAACGATGAACCGTTCCAAAAACTTATCAACCAGGGAATGATTCAAGGACGATCAAATTTCGTTTACAGAATCAAAAATACAGGCGGCAACCCGATCTTCGTCTCTAACGGACTGAAAGACAATTACGACGTTACGCCGATTCATGTCGACATAAACATCGTTTCCAACGACGTGCTCGATATTGAAGCGTTCCGAAAGTGGAACCCTGAATACAAAAACGCCGAATTTATCCTCGAAAACGGTAAATATCTCTGCGGTTGGGCAATCGAAAAAATGTCAAAGTCAATGTTCAACGTAATTAATCCCGACGACATAGTCGAACGGTTCGGCGCCGACACCCTCAGACTCTACGAAATGTTCCTCGGACCGGTCGAACAGTCCAAACCGTGGGACACTAACGGAATAGACGGAGTATCAAGATTCTTACGCAAATTCTGGAACCTGTTCTTCAAAGACGATACCTTTTGCGTCTCAGACGAATCACCCGCAACAGAAGAATTAAAATCCATCCATAAACTGATAAAAAAAATCGGGCAGGACGTCGAAAACTTCTCGTTCAACACCTCAGTCGCCGCATTCATGATCTGCGTCAACGAACTGACCGCCATCAAATGCAACAAACGCGCCATACTCCAGGATTTAGTAATAGTAATCTCGCCGTTCGCCCCACACATCGCCGAGGAATTATGGAGTCGCTTAGGCAACACAACTTCTGTTTGCGAAGCCAATTTCCCCGACTACAATGAAGAATACCTAAAAGAACTCTCAGCAACATACGCCGTCTCTTTCAACGGTAAAACCCGGTTCAGTATTCAGTTGCCCGCCAATACGCCGCGCGAAGAAATCGAAAAAGCCGCCCTATCCCACAAAAATGCGGTAAAATGGCTCGAAGGCAAAACCCCTAAAAAAATAATTGTGGTACCGGGAAAAATTGTCAATATAGTACTCTGACAAGACAACAACCCAGCAATGACGGAAAACACCATCGAGATATTGATTGCAGAGGAAAAGCACATACCCTACATCCCCCTTATCCTGCAAACAATCAAAAACGCCGCAAAAATAAGAGGAACAGGCATAGCATCCCGATCCCCTGAATACATAAAACGGAAAATGATAGAAGGCAAAGCAGTAATCGCCCTGTCCGGCGAAGAATTTGCCGGCTTCACATACATAGAATCATGGGGAAATAAACAGTTCGTAGCCACTTCAGGACTTATTGTAGCGGAAAAATTCCGTGGCTCCGGAATCGCACGACGAATCAAACTCAAAGCATTCAACCTTGCGCGAAAAAGATGGGCAAACGCAAAACTGTTCAGCCTAACATCCGGTAGCGCAGTCATGAAAATGAACACCGAACTCGGATACGTACCCGTCACATTTGAAGAACTGACCGACGACGACACATTCTGGCTCAGCTGCAAGGAATGTATAAACTACGATATACTCGAGCGAACCAACCGCAAATACTGCATCTGCACAGCAATGCTCTGGGACCCGGCAAAAGAGTGAAATCACCGGTACAACTCCACATATCAGGAAATCATACTCAGATAACTAACCATCTGCCTCCCAAGTTCCCCTACCGACAACTCTCCCCCTGCCGGCGCCAAAACAAGCAGATCATGCACACACCCGCCTCTTCCGCTAATCCCAACTCTCAACGAAGCATTTGCCAAAACAAGAACATACCTCCTCAGCAAGCTGCCATGCTTTGTCATGTCCAGAACCAAATCAAAAACACTTTTTCCAAGCATAACCTCGACAGCCTCCACAGTCTTACTCAGGTACCCCATATTTTCATCGATAAAAACAAACCCGGCGTCAGTACAACAACCGGTCGCACCATTCCCCGACCCAAACGCCACAGCCGAAACCTCTTTCCTCGCCACTTTCAACATTCCGATAAAATCCAAGATACCGTCGCCGTCTTCAACATCAAAGAGAACAAGTATCGTATCAGCTTTCCTGAAATTACAAAACTCACGCCTGCGATTCGCCGACTTAAGCCTCAATCTAATCCTTCGGCTTAACACCCATTTGTAGAAGAAACACATACATCCGCCGATTGGAAATCAGTTCACCTGAAACTTCCGCTTTCCCGTCCTGAAGAAATCCACAACCTGACCGGCCGCCGCAACACCCGCATTGCTGTTCGCCTCAAACGTTTGAGCTCCTGTTTTCTTAGGGGTAGCAAAATAGCGGCCCGGAAACTTTTCCTTCATTATAGAATCATTGGAGGGCGCAACATCGGTCAGATACCTGAAATCCTTACGTTCGGTCATAAACGCCTCCAGGTCAACCTCGTTTATAATATCCCTGCGAGCGGTATTGACCAACATTGCATTAGCGGGAAGTCTTTCCAGAAGAGCGTAATTCACGGAATTTCTCGTCTCCGCCGTAGATGGAACATGTAATGAAACATATCTGCAAACGGTGTACAATTCCTCTGCCGAAGCGAGCGGCTTAACCCCGTCCTTTTCAATCACATCTACAGGGCAAAACAAGTCGTAAGCGAAAACCTCCATCCCAAATCCAAGTGCAATACGAGCCAAACTTCGTCCAACATTCCCATAAGCATGGATTCCAAGCCGTTTGCCGCGTAATTCCGTACCTGTACTGCCATCATAGAAATTTCGTACCGCGTAAAGCATCATTCCGACGGCAAGCTCGGCGACAGCATTTGAATTCTGTCCGGGTGTATTCATCACTATCACGTCATTTTTTGTTGCAGCAACAAGATCGACGTTATCATATCCGGCTCCCGCCCTGACTACGATTTTAAGGTTCTTGGCAACCCCAATCACATCATCGTCAACAATATCGCTTCTGATAATTATCGCATCGGCGTCAGCGGCAGCTTCAAGCAGTTGCTGTTTCCCATCATACCTTTCAAGCAAACAAGCCCGGTAACCGGCCGTTTCAATTACCCGTTTCATTTCGTTGACGGCGTCGGACGCAAAAGGCTTTTGGGTTGCAATAAGAATTTTCATACTATTGTTATTATGAGATTAAAGACGGCAAAAATACATAAAAAACCCCAACTCCCGCAATCACTCCTTGAAAGTATCCTCTGTTTCCCCATCTTTTTCCCCTTGTTGTCGTCATGTCAAGCCCCTTTATCCGAAATCGTCAAACATGAGGTTCTCGCGAGGTACGCCCAAATCCCACAACATGGACTCCACCGCCTTCGACATGGGACCGGGACCACACATGTAGTACTCAATGTCCTCCGGCGAATCATGAACGCTCAAATAAGTGTCATAAATAACCCTGTGCACAAAACCAGGTGTATAACGTACCCCTAACGCGTCCGCTGCAGGATCAGGACGATCGAGAGCAAGATGAAACGAAAAATTGGGAAACTCCTCTTCAAGCTGCAAGAAATCCTCCAAATAAAAAACCTCGTTCAAGGCCCTTGCACCGTAAAAATACGACATCTTGCGATCCCTGACATTAAGCGTCCTCGTTAAATGCATGATCTGTGATCTCAAAGGAGCCATGCCGGCGCCACCACCTATCCACATCATCTCGTTCTTAGTATCAAGAATGGGATGAAAATCACCGTAAGGACCGTTCATTATAACTTTGTCACCGGGCCTTAAAGAAAATATGTACGTAGATGCGACACCGGGAGGTACGTCCCTAAAAATGCCGGTAGATCGATCAAAAGGCGGAACAGCAATGCGTACATTCAGTGTTATACGGTCGCCCTCGGCAGGATAATTCGCCATCGAATAGGCCCGAACGGTCTCCTCTGTATTCTTCCCTTTCAACTCCCAAAGACGGTTCTTGCTCCACTCGGCACGAAAACGCTCCTCTATATCATAATCGCGAAAAAAGACCTCGTATCTCGGTATTCTTATCTGTGCATAACTCCCCGGCTGAAATATCATATGCTCTCCAACAGGTAACGAAACAATGAACTCTTTGATATACGTTGAAATGCTACTGTTCGAAACAACGGTACACTCCCATTCCTTTACTCCCAAAACAGCATCAGGAACCCTTACCGACATGTTCTCCCTTACCCTCGTCTGACAACCGAGGCGCCAACGGTCCTTGATTTGTTTGCGGCTGAAAAACCCAACCTCAGTAGGAAGTATCTCTCCCCCACCCTCCATCACACGACAACGACACTGCCCACATGACCCGCTACCACCGCAGGCGCTCGATAGAAAAATGCCGTTCGACTGCAAAACAGATAGTAAAGTTCCGCCGGACGGAGATTCAATCGAACGCTCCTCGTTGACCCGTATAGTTACACTTCCGGAAGGACTCAATCTGCTCTTCGCTACAAGCAACAGCCCTGTAAAAAACAAAATAAGGATGAGAAAAACAGCAATGCTTGTGATTATTGTCATTGTATGTATTTATATTTTGTCTAAATCTTTATTCCCGAAAAACTCATAAACCCTATGCCCATCAAAGCTGTTATGATAAAAGCAATGCCAAGACCTTTCAACGGCTTGGGAATGTCCGAATATTGTAACTTGTCGCGTATCGCAGCCATGCCGGTGATGGCAAGTAACCAGCCGACGCCCGACCCGAAAGCGTAAGTGGTGGCTATACCGATTGTAGGAAACTCCTTCTGTTGCATAAATAAACTGCCTCCAAGAATGGCACAATTAACGGCTATCAGCGGGAGAAAAATGCCCAGAGAATTGTAAAGAGCCGGCAAATAATGCTCGATTACCATTTCAAGTAGTTGAACAGTCGCCGCCACTACAGCTATAAAAATGATAAGACTCAAAAAACTTAAATCAACGCCTTCAAATACATTGCCGAGCCATAATAACGCACCCGCCTTCAAAACGTAATTGTCAAGCAAGTAATTCACAGGAAGCGTAACGAGCAATACAAAAGTTACCGCAACACCTAACCCGAATGCCGTTCTTACGTTCTTTGAGATGGCCAAAAACGAACACATCCCGAGAAAATACGTGAACAGCATGTTCTCCATGAAAACGGAACGAATAAATGTATTTAAATATTCTTGCATGATTCCTATCTTTATTTTTCCTGTAACTCTTTATCTCTCGAACGTTGTATCCAAATAATGCAGGCTATGATGATAAGCGCCATCGGCGGCAGTATCATCAGCCCGTTGTTACAATAGCCAGCATCGTAAAACGATTGCGGCATGACTTGGAAATTCCACAACGTGCCCGAACCGAACAACTCCCGAAAAAAGGCGACAATAACCAGTAAAACAGCGTATCCCAGCCCATTGCCGACACCGTCAAGGAACGACGCCCATGGCCTGTTGCCAAGCGCAAACGCCTCAAGACGCCCCATAACAATGCAATTGGTGATAATAAGCCCGACAAAAACCGATAACTGCTTGCTTACATCGTATGCGTATGCCTTCAAAATTTCGTTAATCACCGTCACCAGGGCGGCGACAATCAACAACTGTACTATGATTCGAATGCGGCTCGGTATCGTATTGCGTATCAGCGAAAGTATAAGGTTGGAAAACGCAATGACAGCCGTCACCGACACAGCCATTATGAAAGCAGGTTCCAACTTGCTCGTTACCGCCAAAGCGGAACATATACCCAACATCTGTACTGTTATCGGATTGTTCTTACCCAGCGGATTAAATAAAATTAATTTGTCCTTTTCGGTCATATCTTAATGATTTTGTTGCTCGCCGTTTTATTATTACTACTATCAAACAATATTGCAATATAAAGCCCTGCCTGTAAATCGGCAATATCGACAAATTCACCGTCCGATATCGTTTTTGATAAGATTTTGATACCGGCCGGACTGTAAATCATCAGTCGTGCCTGTCCCTTAAGACCGGTTATTCTGAAACCATCGGATACAGGATTGGGAAAGATGCCGAAATCATCCGCCCCAACGCTATTGACTTCGGTCGTAAATTTGGGAACATAGCCACTTTCGGATATTACTGCCTGCCCGGGCGGAGTTTGTAACCATTCGTATATCCTGTATGCTGTTGTATTATGAGCCAGATCGCTGCGGATAGCTACATAAACATCGGCTACAAAAGGATATGTGCCGATTTTTATGGAATTTTGACTCGACATGACGCCGTTGATTGCAATAGGTTTTACGAAGACGGCGCCAACCGCATCTTCACGAACTATGTATTCCCTGTAGTAATGCGGTGTGAAGCATATGCCGTTTTTATGTAAGGATAACTCACGGTAAACAACACTCATTGTCGTAATAATGTCATCATACGGATATGCCTTTTCCCAATCGGGCACATCAACGTTTTTCATCACAATCTCATTCATCATCTCCTGACTGCCCGAATTGTCGTTGCGAATAAACGGCTTTATGATATCCTCGGCGCCGCCTACGTTTTCCCAATTCGTAATATTTCCAAGGTAAATATCCTGAATTTGTTTTACGGTCAGTGTATTAACACTGTTGTTCTTGTTGACAATGAAATCAAGCGCGTCAAGTGCAATCGGTGTTTCTATAAGCGAAACTCCTATGCTTTCGGCATAATCTCGTTCATCCGGCGACATTTGCCTTGCCGAAATAATGATGTCCGTCCTGTTGTCTATCAAGTTGATAATTGCGTTGTGGGTTTGAGAGATTTTTATCTTTTCACCAAAAAGATTATCCGGAATATCTTCCTTGTTCGGTTCAAGTTTCCAAGTGCCGTTGCCCTCCATCAATTGTCGCCATTGGTAACGATAACCAAGTAATTTACATGCAATCAAAGTGTTCAACGGTTCGACAGAGGTGGAACCGTCAACTCTTGGATAGTTTTCTGCCGTAATACCGTCAATCGCGATTAAATCACCGCCGTCTCCGGCACAGGTGCAGTAAATACCGGAAATTAACATGAGAAACAGTACTAATCCTTTCTTCATCGCCGATTAATTGTTCGTCTTGAGAAAATTTTCATACGCTCCAATGCCGTTTTTCAGCATTACGTCTACTCCCTGACTTGTGATCGTACCGCCGGAGATACCATCGACATAATCCTGACCCTGTACGGTCTTGCCTGTTTTAACGATTGCAACGGAGACGAATTTGCCGGAAGTGTCGAAGAAGTGTTTGCCTTTGAACTTATTGCTAAATTCGGCACTTTCTATTTCCGCTCCCAATCCCGGCGTCTCGCTTTCGTGTCCGAATGAAGCTCCGTAAACGGTGTTGCGGTCATCGTCAAAAGAGATAAAGCCCCAGAGCGGCCCCCACAAACCCGAACCTCTCATCGAGAGTACGTATTTCTTTTGCCCACCGACTGTGGCTTCAAATACCGGATAACACTGTTCTGCTTCCGGCAGTCTAAGGACTGCATCGAGTTTGGTGAAGAAAGCGTCGCCTTCCGTTTTTTGCCCCTGCACATCGACGAGATATGAAGCGGTAATATATTCGTTATACAAATCTTCCGCCGTCTTGTTGGTTGAACTGATGTTGAGTGAGGCAAGTATCTGCCGTTTTTTGTCTGTGCTTTCGTTGCGTTTTTGACGTTCTCCAAGAACCTGCGCGGTTACGGCAAGCATCACCGCTACCAGCACAACAATAACCGATGCATAGAGGATGGTATAGACATTTCCTTCACGATTGAACCTTTTTCGGTTTTCGGTTTTTATTTCTTCAAATTCCGATGCCGGGGCTTTGCAGACGGGGCAAATATCGGGCGGTGTATCGCCTTCATGAATATAGCCGCAAATTTTGCATCTGTATTTTTTCATTATTAATTATCGTTTGTTTATTCGTTTCAACCTCCTTTTTACATTTCCTTCCACCACAACATGGTCAATAAGCGGAGCGAAAGAATTCATCAACAGGATTGCGAGCATCATTCCTTCGGGATAACCGGGATTGAGTATTCGGATGAGGATTGCGAGCGTACCGGTAAGGAACCCGAAGATGTATTTTCCATTGCGGGTACGGCAGGAGGTTACCGGGTCCGTTGCCATAAACACCGCTCCGAAGGCAAAGCCACCGAGCAGAATATGTTCAAATGGCGGGATCTGCATTGAAGGTGTTGTACCGATAACATTAAAAATCTGAGCAGTGACCACACCGCCGACAAATACCGACAACATGATACGCCAGTTTGCGATACCGGTTGTTATGAGGATTATCGCACCGATAAGGATGCAGAGTTTGGATGTTTCGCCGATCGAACCTGGAATCAACCCGAGGAACATATCCCATTGAGATAGCGTGTTGCCGATTGTATCTGTTATTTGGACTGATTGTGTTGCCGTACCGATCTGTCCGAGCGGTGTTGCGCCTGAGAATGCGTCTGTTATTTTTCCTGCGCCGAATCCGAGGACACTGTCGGTACGCACGAATACGGATTCTCCCGATATTTTTGACGGGTAGGCGAAAAACAGGAAGGCTCTGGTTACTAGTGCAACGTTCCATACGTTGAAGCCTGTTCCACCAAACGCTTCTTTTGCGAAGATTACGGCGAAAGCCGTTGCGACCGCTATCATCCATAAGGGGGTATCGATCGATACGACAAGTGGAATAAGGAGTCCGGAGACGAGGAATCCTTCTTGTATTTCTTCGCCTTTCAACTGTGCGACGGTAAATTCTATTCCGAGCCCCACGAGATATGAGACGATAACTATCGGCATAACCGAGAGGAATCCGAAGAGGAATGTTGTCTGGAAGTCGGGATATTGTCCGAGCGCTTGGTAGTGTTGGTATCCTGCGTTGTACATTCCGAAGAGCAGGCAGGGTAGGAGTGCGATGATCACTATCGTCATCGTTCGTTTCGAGTCGTTTGCGTCATGGATATGTACTCCTGTTTTGGATGTTGTATTTGGTACGAAGAGGAATGTTTCCAGTCCTTCGAATACGGAGCGGAATGTGTGCCATCGTCCGCCTTGTTCGAAGTTGGGTTTAATTTTGTCTATATATTTTCTCAGGAAATTCATATTTCAGTTCATTTCTTTATAGAGTTTGTCAAGTCCTTCGCGCACTATTTTTTGCAGTTCCATTTTTGATGTATCTACAAATTCGCAGAGTGCGAAGTCTTCGGGCGCGACCTCGTATATACCCAGGTTTTCCATTTTTTCTATATTGGAAGTTATTATTGCTCTGATGAGGTATTCGGGCAGTATGTCATCCATTGGGAACACTTTATCCCATTCTTCGGACATAATCATTGCCCGTTTTCCGCCTTTTATGCGGGCGTCTATTGAGTATTCGCGACGTCGGAAGATATCTATGATACGCGAGATGAAACTTGTGGAGACCGAGTACTTGTTTATTCCTGGCGATATCCATCCTAAGAATTCGTTTTTGTTGTTTCCTTCCGGGATGACGGTTATGCAGTTGTCGCCGTAGCGGAGGTAGCCTTGCGCACCTATATTTGTACCTGTCAGCACGTTTCCGCTTATTATTCGCAGGTATTTTTCGTCGGAAGCGAGGCGATTTTTCAGCCATTCGTTTATGGCGACGCCGGGCAGTGTTTTGAAGTAGCGTCGTTCGTTTGGTTTTACTTCCGGGCCTGTGAGTGCGACGGGGCGGTTTAGGTCTATGGCGCCGTTTTTCATGAATTGTCCGATGTATGCGACTGCTTGCAGGTCTGTTGTCCAGACTGTTTCGCCTTTGTTTATGGGTTTTATGCGATTGATTTGGAGGCCGGCGTTACCGGCGGGATGTGGTCCGTTGAATTCCACTATTTCGACATTTTTTGCTTTTCTGAGGGCGGTATTTTTTATTTTGTTGTTTATTGCGAGGTATATTTTTCCGGGTGTAAGGCTTGCGAGGGTGTTGAGGCCGCATTGGAATTCTTCTTCCTGTTTTTTTATTATGAAATCCGGGTTTGGCGCGAGGGGTGCTGAGGAGAAAGCGGAGACGAAGATATCTCTTGGGACGTCGGTTGGGTTTGCTATTATGTCGTACGGTCGTTGTTTGATGAATGCGAACAGTCCTGCCTGGGCGAGTATTTCTTTAATTTTTTCCGGTGTTTTTGCGTTTGCGGTATTGAATTTTATTTGGTCATTTTTGCCGTCGTTATGTATTGTGATATTTATCAGTCGTCTTTTTTCTCCTCTGTTTACTGCTGTTATTGTTCCGCTTACGGGGGATACGATTTTCATGTACGGGCGGTATTTGTCATAGAGCAGGGGCGATCCTATTTTGACGGTATCTTTTTCTTTTACGGCTGTTTTTGCTGTGAATCCTGGGAAGTCGTCGGGGTGGACGGCGTAGTTTTGCGACGATATGTTTTCGGTTTCGGTTTGCCGCGGGCTTCCCGACAGTTTGACGTCCAGGCCTTTTTTTATTTTTACGGTCATATATTTGTATGTGTGGGTGGGTGGTTTTGAAATCCGGCACAAAGATACCACTAATAATTGGAAATTGGCCAATCGGACTGCATTTTATTTTTATAGATCTACAAAACGGGCCGTTTTTTGGGTGAAACATGCGACATGCAGTGAGTAGCGCATTAATATTAATGAGGAGCGCACTAACATTGATGAGTAGCGCATTAATATTAATGAGTAGCGCATTAATATTAATGAGAAGCGCATTAACATTAATGAGAAGCACATTAATATTAATTAGAAGCGCATTAACATTAATGAGAAGCGCACTAGTAATAATGAGAAGCGCACTAGTAATGACGTGGGATTTTCTTTACCTCCGGAAACATAATTTCGTGTTTATTTGTTATTGAATATCATTCTGCGTAATTTTGCACGCCGAAATCAAACTGTGTTATCCATTCGAATTTTATTTATTTATGATTTCCGAATTTCCCGAAATACAAAAAAAGATGCAGGGCAAGGTATTCGAAATCCTGCGTGAAGCTGCCGACAGTCTCGGCGTTGAGGCGTATGTTATAGGTGGTTACGTTCGTGATATTTTTCTCCGCCGGGAATCGAAAGACATTGACGTCGTCTGCACAGGAAGCGGTATCGCACTTGCCGAAGCGGTCAGGAAGGCTCTCGGACGAAACGCAAAACTGTCGGTATTCAAAAACTTCGGTACAGCGCATATCGACTGTCGTGATTTAGAGATCGAATTTGTCGGCGCCAGGAAAGAATCCTATTCCCGCAACTCACGTAACCCGATCGTAGAGGACGGTACATTGGAGGATGACCTCTGCCGTCGCGATTTTACAATAAACACCCTCGCCGTCAGGCTCAACAGCGACGGATTCGGCTCCCTCACAGACCGCTTCGGGGCCCTCGACGACCTGCAAACCCTCACCATCCGCACGCCATTAGACCCCGACATAACATTTTGCGACGACCCTTTGAGAATGTTCCGCGCCATCCGTTTCGCATCACAGCTCGGCTTCTTCATAGAGTCCGGAACCTTCGAAGCCATCGAACGTAATGTCGCCCGTGCGGGTATTGTTTCCATGGAACGTATCACGGAGGAATTAAATAAGATAGTGACGTCTCCCCGTCCCTCGGTAGGTTTTGAACTGTTGGAACAGACCGGCCTGCTTGACGTCGTTTTGCCCGAACTTACGGCCCTCAAAGGCGTCGAAAACAGAGAAGGAATCGGGCATAAGGACAATTTCTCCCACTCTTTGAAAGTGCTTGACAATCTTGCCTTGGTGAGTAATGATCTTAGGTTACGTTGGGCGGCGCTTTTACACGACGTCGGTAAGCCTGGCAGCAAACGTTTCGACCCAAAGTTCGGATGGACGTTCCATTCCCACGAATATATCGGGATGAAGATGTTGAGAGGTATTTTTACCCGTCTGAAACTCCCTTTAGGCGACAACCTCAAATACACAGAGATGCTTATCGGCCTGCATATGCGCCCGATATCTCTCTCTGACGAAGGAGTTACCGATTCTGCGGTACGGAGGTTATTGTTTGAGGCCGGGGACGGTATTGATGACCTGATGTTGCTTTGCGAAGCCGACATCACATCCAAAAATTCGGAAAAGGTGAAGCGCTTTTTACACAATTTCGGCGTAGTACGTACCAAGTTGAAGGAAATTGAGGAGAAAGATCGCCTGCGTAACTTCCGACCGCCTGTTGACGGACTGGAGATAATGGAGATGTTCTCCCTCCCTCCCGGACGAATCGTAGGGGAACTGAAAACTGCCGTCAAAGACGCTGTGCTTGACGGTCTGATTCCTAACGAATACGAGGCCGCCCGCGGTTTTTTGATAAAGCTCGCCGAAGAAAAGGGACTGACAAAAACCAAAAACTCCTGAATTATTGACCAAGACTGTCCCGAAAAAAAAACTTGCCGGGATAAGAGAACTTGACAACCAAAGATTTATTTTTCGTTAATCTTTCGTTTGTTGTTTTGCCGAAATAAAAATATTGCTTAAATTCGCATGTTTTTATAAAGATTTATTAGTTCTTTTTATTGTTCAACCATTTAATTTCATTTTCTATGAGGTACAGATTATTGTTCATGACGCTCGCCGTATTTATCACGGCTGGAGCGTATTGTGCGGCAGTTGTGGGGAGGGTTATCACCGTCGCCTCGACGAATGACTCCGGTACGGGCACTTTTCGCCAGGCGGTTTCGGACGCTTCGACCGGAGACACGATTATTTTCGACGCGTCCTTAGAGGGCGCCACGATTACGCTGGAAAGTTCGGTCAGGATCGAACGGAATCTCACTGTCAGGGGCGGCGGGCAAACGTTTGTTCCGAAGTCGGAGGGCTATCCGGCGATTTTTATTCCCAATGGCAGTGATATTTCCGGCGGTACGGATGGGGATGCGGAGCCGGTGACGGTTTTTAGCCGCTTACGGTTCGACGGTTTCAGGAATACAACGGAAAGGCAAGGCCGCGGCGGCGCAATATCCTCGGGGAAGACGGGGACGCTAAAGCTGTACTCGTGTATTTTCTCGAATAACTCGGCAAATGACGAAGGGATGGCGGTTTCGAAAATCTGGGGACCCAACGGGCCGTCCTATGCGGACCGTTTTTTCGCCTATGGTTGCACGTTTTACAACAATGGGTCGGGAGACGCCGTCCTTCTCCACGAAGAGTACCCCTGGGCGGCTGGAAATATCTTTTTCACGGCGGACGGATCGAAGGGTATCCGGTACGATCCTACGGTGACCTCCCAGCATTTCGTGAGGTACAACGTTTATAACTCGATACTTGTCGAGGGTAACATCGGAGAGACCAATGTGAAACTCACAGAGTGGCCGTTAGACGAAACGTTCCGTCCCGTGTCGTACGATGTGAAGATTTTGCCGGCCGATCTGAGCGAATTGCCCGACGATTACCCAAAGACGGATTTCTATGGCTTCGAAATAAAACCGGAGGGATACGCGGGGGCCGCACAGCTTGTGTGCTTTGACGACGAGGGAAAAGTTACGGAATGTGTGCCGGTCGATTTGACGGGCGTATCGCTGGCGGATTCCGAGGCGAGGATTTTCAGGGGCTACACGACGGTTCGCCTGATACCGGTGTTCACCCCTTCGAACGCGACAACCAGGAAAGTTACCTGGTCGTCGGCTGACGAAACCGTCGCGACGGTTGATAAGGACGGCGTTGTGAGCGGCGTGTCGGCGGGGATGACGACGATTACCGTGACGACGGTGGACGGGGGCTTCACGGCGGAGGCGATAATCACCGTTACCGAGCCCGACCCTTGCGTGTTCCGTTACGATCGCACCGGGTGGACGGCCAAGTGGGCAAGTTCGAGCCACAGGGAGAACGGGCCGGACTGTATGTTCGACGACGTCTATAACGATTCCCCAGGGTGGCATAACGCGGGCGGCTGTGGAGAGAATAAGTACGCCGAAACAATCGTCATAGACATGCAGGAGAATAAAGATATCGGAAAAGTCGTGTTCTATACCACCGGATACCAGTGCGACGCCTTAGTGTTCCTGTCCGATACCGAGGTGGAGCCGGTACATGACAGCGCAACCCCCGGCGGAGACCTCTATTACCCCGTCGGGAACTGGAATTGCCCCGAAAAGGCCGAAGATATTACGCCCCTGTACGAATGGTACGGCACAGGGGACGGCATGGGGAACGCCGTGCGCACCGAGATAGAGATTTCGGGCGAAAGGTCGGCGCGGTATGTCGTCATAGCGCTGCTCAATACCCGCGGCGGCGGTGCGGAAAACTATGGCGAATGGTACAGAAACATATCGGAGGTCGAGATATTCCGCCCGTGCACGCCGGTGGAAATTTTACGCTGGGAAGTGGGCGCAGAGAACGTTCCGGACGTCGTCGCGACCCTCTCCGAAGACAGTACAATCCTTACCGTAAGCGGCAAAGGGGCGATAAAGGATTTCTCTATCTATGACGATAACGTCTATGTCGGCGGCGACGCCCCCTGGGTGGCCGAATTAATCTTCGGAGGGGATAACGGGGAGACGCTTATCGAGGCAATACGCAAACCGTACGCCGAAAAAATCGAAACGGTCATCGTCGAGGACGGCATAACAAAAGTCGGTTCCGCCTTCGGCTACGGAATAAGCAACCTGAACAGCCTCTCGCTCCCCGCAACAATAGACACGATCGGCGCGCGCGCCTTCTCGAACCACAGATTGCAGGCGGATACTTTATGGCTGCCGGAAGGTTTACGCTGTATCGGCGATTATGCCTTCAAGGGACTCATACCGACCGTCAGCAGCTCGCCGGAGTTCAGAAGCAGCTACGAAATGAACGCCGTAAAATCCCTTGTATTACCCTCGACACTTGACAGTATCGGCGAGTACGCTTTCGATGGCTTAACGTTATTGGAGTCGATCTACAATCTCTCCGAAACGCCGCAAAAGCTCTCCGATAAATCCGTCTTCGGGACGCTCGATACGGAAAAAACGACGCTCTATGTGCCGTATGGGAAACGCGATTCCTACGCGATGGCCGAAGTGTGGAAAGAGTTTCTTTCAATAGTCGAGTTGCCGGGCGTGATTCCCGCCGTGACACTGCCCTATGACTCCGGTGAGAGACTGTTTGTCGACGATACCCTTTCGTTTCTCACCGGAAGCTATCCCGATGCGCACAATGACGGCGTTGTGGCAGTCAAGTTCTCGGTCGATGCACCCGAAACACTGAGGATAAGCGTCGCGACGGGCTATGTGGCCTACCTGTTCAATAGCGAATCCCTGACGGAGAAGGATTTGGTCTGGATGAACCTGAGGAAGGCACTCCCGACGGTTGATGCGGGCACATATTACTTGGTCGTGGACGACTATCCGGTCGATAAGGAAGACGCGCTTCCCGAATCGTCCTTCGATGTAAGCCCCGAATACCGCCTGATAATCGAAAAAAGCATCACGGGAACAGGCAATATCGGCAAGGCCGTCAAGTCGATCGAGTATTTCGACCTCTTGGGCCGAACGGTCAACGGTAAGCCCAAAGGAATAGTTATCAAGCGCGTAAGGTACGACGACGAAACCGTCAAAACAACAAAAGAGTACATCAAAGACTGAGAAATAAACTCCGGACAGGATGTAATATCCTCCGAAAGGAAGATAAAAGTAACGAAGGAGAGGGCCGAAACGCCCTCTCTTTTTTTGTGTTCCCCCGAGAAGAAAGGAAAAATCTGCGAAATATAGCTCGTGCGCCGAAAGAATGTGACAAAAGACGCCGAGATATAGGTAGTGCGCGCCGAGATATTGAGAAAGAGCCCCGAGTACCTTACATTGCACGCCAAGACATAGGTTGTGCGCCCCGAGACAATGACAAAAAACACCGAGACACAGGTTGTGCGCTCCGAGACATTGACAAAGAACACCGAGTACCTTACATTGCACGCCAAGACATAGGTTGTGCGCTCCGAGACATTGACAAAAAACACCGAGACATAGGTTGTGCGCTCCGAGACATTGACAAAGAACACCGAGCACCTTACATTGCACGCCAAGACATAGGTTGTGCGCTCCGAGACATTGACAAAAAACACCGAGACATAGGTAGTGCGCTCCGAGACATTGACAAAGAGCCCCGAGATTATACAGATGTGCACCGAGACATTGCATTTGCGCTCCGAGACATCGCATTTGCGCTCCGAGACATTGCATTTGCGCCCCGAGATATAGCATTTGCGCCCCGAGATCTATATTTTGCGCTAAGGGGGGAAAGGTTTGCGCCAAGAGGGGAAGCATTTGTGCCGAGGGGGGAAGGGTTTGCGCCCCAAGAGGAAGCGTTTATATCCCAAGAGGAAGCGTTTGGACCCCAAGAGGAAGCGTTTGGACCCCAAGAGGAAGCGTTTGGACCCCAAGAGGAAGCGTTTATATCCCAAGAGGAAGC
>JAIRMF010000028.1 GCA_031258895.1 Dysgonamonadaceae bacterium
AAAGATAAGTTCCTTAAAGCCTTTAAAGTCGGGAGAAGAAAACAAAAGCTACGGAATTAAACTTTCCAGGCCCTCCAGGGTCCGGCTGATCTCAACGTCTGACAGTACATAGTTCCGCATCTTCCCCTCCAGATACTGATCGTACGCACTCATGTCAATCAGCCCGTGACCGGACAAATTGAACAAAATCGCGCGAGCACAACCCTCCTCCTTCGCCCGACGAGCCTCCCGGATAACGCTCGCTATCGCGTGCGCCGACTCGGGCGCCGGAATCGTGCCCTCGGTCCGGGCAAACAAACGGCCGGCCTCAAAAGTCTCAAGCTGCGGAATGTCCTCAACCTCGATAAGCCCATCCCGACGAAGCTGGCTCACTATTGACCCCGCGCCGTGATAACGCAAACCACCGGCATGAATGTCCGCAGGACGAAAATCATGTCCCAACGTATACATCGGCAACAAAGGAGTCAAGCCGGCAGTGTCCCCAAAATCGTACTCAAACTTCCCCCTGCTCAGCTTCGGACAACTCGCAGGCTCGGACGCCACAATCCGTATCCGTTTCCCTTCCGTTAAATTGTGCCGCAAAAACGGAAAACTAATACCCGAAAAATTCGAGCCGCCGCCAAAACAGCCTATAACCGTGTCCGGAAAATCATCAGCCAACATGAACTGCTTCTCCGCCTCCAATCCTATCACCGTCTGGTGCAACGCCACGTGGTTAAGAACAGACCCCAACGAATACTTCGTCCCGGGAGTCCCGACAGCGCGCTCTATCGCCTCCGAAATCGCAATCCCCAAACTGCCGGAACCGTCCTTACCTCTTACTTTAACAGCCCGCCCCGCATAAGTCGAGAGGCTCGGCGAAGGAGTAACCGTAGCGTCCCAGGTCTGCATCATAACCCGCCGGTAAGGTTTCTGATTGTAACTGACCTGCACCATAAACACCTCCAAAGACAAACCAAATAAATTACAGGCAAAAGAAAGCGCCGTCCCCCACTGACCGGCCCCGGTCTCGGTCGTGAGATGGGTCACTCCCTCCATTTTGTTGTAATACGCCTGCGCCAAAGCCGAATTGAGCTTGTGAGACCCTACCGGACTCAGACCCTCGTTCTTGAAGTAAATGCGGGCCGGCGTGTCCAAAGCCTTCTCCAAACCATAGGCACGTACAAGCGGCGTCGGCCTCCAGATTTTGTACAGCTCCCTGACCTCCTCCGGAATCCCTATCCACCGATCGGTAGACATCTCCTGTTCAATAATCGCCTTCGGAAAAATCGCCTCCAAATCCTCAGCCTTAATCGGCTCCTTGGTCCCCGGATGAAGAGGGGGCAAAGGCTTGTTCGTCATGTCCGCTACAATGTTATACCACGATTCGGGTATGTCGTTCTCGCTTAATAAAAATTTTTTCGTCGCCATAGCTGATATTCCTCCATTAATACGTTAATTAAAGGCGCAAATGTACAAAAAAAATACTATACTGACCGCTCCCGAAAAATTAATGTAACTTTACAACGCCATCAAAACAGCATACAAAATGAACCTTCCAAAACAATTCATCGCCCAAACGCAAACAATCCTCGGCGACAAATGGTCCGAATTCGAAAAAGCCCTGCACGCCGACTGTCCAATCAGCATCCGTCTGAATGGGAAAAAATTGACCGCCCAAGAATACGAAACCCATAACTTCCAAAACATATCAGGAAAAATACCCTGGGCGGCAAATGCCTATTACCTCAAAACAAGACCCGTCTTCACCCTCGACCCGCTCCTTCATGCCGGATGCTACTACATCCAGGAGGCGTCCTCAATGTTCATAGAGCAGATCGTCAACAAATACATCAAAACTCCCGCCAAAGTCCTCGACCTTTGTGCCGCCCCGGGCGGAAAAGCTACTCACCTGTCCTCAATCCTGCCGGAAGGAAGTCTCCTTGTCGCCAACGAAACGATTCGCTCCCGCGTCCCGACCTTAGTTGAAAATCTCGTCAAATGGGGAAACCCGAACACAATCGTGACAAACTGCGACCCCTCCGAGATAGCTCCTCTTGCAGGCTTTTTCGACGCCATCCTCTGCGACCTCCCCTGCTCCGGGGAAGGAATGTTCCGTAAAAATCCCGCAGCGGTCAAACAATGGTCCGTGAAAAACGTGAACCTGTGCGCGGAAAGACAATTCAGAATCGTTTCCGACGTCTTCCCGGCGCTTAAAACCGGAGGCATACTCTTGTACAGTACCTGTACCTACAATCGCCGGGAAAATGAAGAGAATTTATACCGGATCTGCCGGAAATTCAACGCCGAACTGATCGAACCTCCTCACAGATTCATGATTCATGATACCGATGGCGAAGGATTTTTTATCGCGGTGATGAGAAAATTAAGCGATGACTCGATTTCGAATCCTATAAGTCCCGATTCCTTGAAAATCGTTTACGACGGCAGGAAAATTATCACGACAGAAAACAATACCGCGCCTTCACATGCCATCGCAATGTCCACAAGCTTCCCCAAAAACAGTTTCCCGAATTGGGATACAGACCTGCATACCGCCCTCAAATACCTGCACGGGGACGCACTGAACAAAATCCCCGCCGAGATACCGCTCGGATACGTACTGCTGACTTACAAAAATCACCCCTTAGGATTCGTGAAAAATATCGGTACCAGAGCCAACAATCTTTACCCCCGTCAATGGCGAATCAGAATGGAAATCCCGCCGGTGATGTTGTGAGCCGTCAAAGTTATTTTTATTACCTTTGCACTCTTGATATCGTTTCTAATCAATATTCATTAAATTATTCAAGCTATGAAAAAATTAAGAACATTTCTTTTCTCGGCGCTGGCCGGAATCTCGATCGCAACTTTCGCCCAAACCGGCAACTTGCCCATGACGGAGGGAAAATACAAACCTTCCGACGAATCGCTCAAACAGTACAAATATCCTGCCTGGTTCAGGAATGCAAAATTCGGAATCTGGTCGCACTGGGGCCCGCAGGCTGTCCCGAGGCAGGGCGACTGGTATGCGCGTAAGATGTACGAACGGGGATATTACGACTGCGAAAAGGAGACTTACAAAAAACCAAACTCCGATTACGTTTATCATGTGGCAAATTACGGTCATCCGTCGGAATTCGGCTACAAAGATATCATCCCTTTGTGGAAAGCCGAACGGTGGAATCCCGACGAACTGATGAAACTCTACAAACGTGCCGGCGCGCGGTATTTCGTGAGCATGGGGACGCATCACGACAACTTTTTCCTCTGGGACTCAAAGCTCCACCACTGGAACTCGGTCAAAATGGGGCCGAATAAGGATGTAGTCGGCCTGTGGCAAAAGGCGGCAAAAAAGGAGGGCCTTTATTTCGGCGTCTCCGAGCATCTGGGCGCAAGTTATACCTGGTTTCAGACCAGCCACCGTTCCGACCAGCTGGGAGATAAGGCCGGCGTGCCGTACGACGGAAACAATCCCGAATACGAATCTCTTTACCATGCGGCAGCCGCACTCGACGACAACGAATGGCTGACCAAGAACCCCGTCTGGCAACATCAATGGTACGAACGAATCAAGGAACTTATCGACAGCTACAGCCCCGACCTTCTCTATTCCGACAGCAAGATGCCGTTCGAAGATATAGGACGAACCCTGATAGCGCACTATTACAACAAAGATTTGAAATCAAAAGGCGAGGGCGTCGTTTATACCTGCAAGCAAAGTTCCGAAGGGCGATGGGTACACGACTGCGAGCGCTGGGTGGAGGAAGGGATCAGCCCTTTCCCGTGGCAGACCGATACTTCGATCGGGGATTGGTATTATCGGACAGGACAGAAATATATGACCGGTTCGGAAGTTGTCCAGATGCTCATAGATATTGTCAGCAAAAACGGGAATCTGCTGCTTAACATCGTCCAGACTCCCGAAGGAGACCTTGAACAGGACGTGCTGAATATTCTGGAAGATATCGCCGGATGGATGGAAGAGAACAGTGTCGCCATTTACGACACCCGTCCCTGGAAGGTTTACGGTGAAGGTCCTTCCGTTACTGGAGAAAAGGTTAAGGGTTATTTCGGAGGATTAAAAGACGTCCGCAAATATCAGCCTTCCGACCTCCGTTTCACGGTGAAGGGGAAGACATTATATACTTTCTGCATGGAACATCCGGAAGGAGACGTCCATATTAAATCTTTAGGACTTAAAACCGCGACCGGTGCGAAGGTAGCGTCGGTAAAGATGCTTGGAAGCGATGAAAAAATATCGTGGAGACAGGACGATGACGAAGTTGTTATCCGGAGGCCGTCGAGATTGCCGGACTACAATACTGTGGTGTTCGCCGTCAAATTGAAATAAGCAAAACGTCTGTTTTCTATGAATACTTTACAGGCTTTTAAGGACAAGCTCTCGACAGGGAAACCGGTTTACGGGCCTTTCATGAAGACGGGCGATGCGGCGTTTGTAGAATGTGCCGCCCATGCGGGATTTGATTTCTGCATACTTGACATGGAGCATGGCCCTGTCGATTTTTTCAACTTGCAGAACCTGATTCGGGGCGCTGAGGCGTCGGGTATTTTGCCTGTTGTACGGACTTACGATTCGTCGGAGACTGCTGTCGGTAAGGCGCTTGATCTTGGTGCGGGCGGTGTTCAGGTTCCGCAGATTCAGTCGGCGGAGCAGGCTCGTGAGGTTATTGCGGCTGCGAAATATTTTCCCAGGGGCAATCGTGGTGTTTGCAGGTTTGTCAGGGCGGCGGGATATTCTTCTATTCCTCGTGACGAGTATTTCAGGCAGGCGAACGAATCATTGGTTATCCTTCAGGTCGAGGGCGAGCAGGTTGTTAGCCGTCTTGACGAGATTCTTGCCGTTGAAGGTATCGACATACTTTTCATAGGGCCTTACGACCTTTCGCAATCTCTTGGAGTTCCGGGCGAGGTATCGCATCCGGCGGTAATCGACGCGATTGGGGGAATCACTGAAAGGGCCAGGCGGGCTGGTGTTGTGACCGGCGTTTTTTGTGATACTTATGAAGCGGCTGTTTTGTGGCGGGACGCCGGCATTCAGTATATTTCTTGGTCTGTTGACGTCGGGATATTTACCGACGCTTGCAGGGGTATTGTGAAAAAGCTGAACGGTTTTTGAGCCTGATGATTAACATTTGGACTTGCCCTCGAAGGCTTTTTGTATAACTTTTGGGCAAGTTCATTGTTGTTTCGAAAATAATCTTTACCTTTGCACCCGTTATGACGAGAACAGCT
>JAIRMF010000039.1 GCA_031258895.1 Dysgonamonadaceae bacterium
AGTTGCTTTACAGCTACTTCACCGTTATTGTTTTCTACAATGTTATATCCTGTTGTTTTCAACTCCTTCACGCCACTCACCACGTAAGACACATTTCGTGCAAAAGATGGATTATAGCCGAAATCCAACAAGTTAGTTAAGGTCATAATGGTGGTAAAGATTGTCCAAACATCTACTGTTTCCTGCGGAAACACCCGCAGGATAAAAGGCAGCATAATAACGCCTACGCCTAATTGTAAGAACGTAGCCGCGTAGTTCCATAGCACATCTTTCCGCCCTATGTTGATGGTGTTATTCATTCTTTGATGTTGTTTCCAAAAGTTTTTTGAGGGTCGTATCAAGCAATTTCGGTTTGTTAGCAATATATCGATTGTCGGCATCGCTGATGCTACGGACTTCTTTAACTCCGTTAGGGAATTCCTTAACGCCGTTGAGGATTATGACAGGCAATATACCGCGGGTTCCGCCGTCAATCTCTAATATCTTAAAATTCCCGTTCATCAGTACATATTTATTTTACAACCTGTTCCATATATTTCAGAGAGCCTGAATCCAAAATTGCCGTCATTTGGACTTATCCCCCTGATGATTTTTAGTAAAACCCTTAAATAAGGCTCGGCAACAAGCAAAAACCCCAGACTGCTTTTTGTCGTTATCATAATAACCGTACGTGGAATGTTGATAGCCGTAGCCATAACGTTCGAATTCAGGCAAGGAATTCATCACCCAAACAAGATTGTTAAGTTTATTGTCACGGTAAACATTCTGTATTTCTTCCAGAAAACTTTTTTTCGTGTAATTATGACGTAAGACAAAGACAGTCGCGTCGCAAAACTTGTTCGTTATAAACGCATCGGACACCAGCGAAATAGGTGCGGTATCGACAATGATATAATCATATTGAAGTTCCCTGAGCTCGGAGAACAACTGAGCCATTCTGTCGGAATAAAGCAATTCAGTCGGATTGGGCGGATATACCTTAACGGCGATAATATCCATATTTTTATGGTATTTGCCGGTGTTAATCACTTCGTTGAGTCTCACCGAAGTATCCGCCAGAAACATTGTAGTTCCTATTGACTGTTGTATTTCAAGAGTGTTCTTGACGACGGATTTTCGCAAGTCAATGTCGAGTAGCATCACTTTCTTCCCGATACTGGCTAATGAATAGGCAAAATTTCGCGCTACAAAACTTTTCCCTTCCGACGGAATGAACGATGTTACAGATAGAACCTTCGTATCTTTGTTGTTAACAATAAACTCCGTATTGGATGCGATTAATCTGAATTTCTCGGCTATTGACGAATGCAAATTCATTGCCGGAATCGATTCTTCGGATTTACTTATCGGCACGTTACCGAGGAAAGGCGCCTTGATGATTTTCTGCACATCTTCCTGGCTTCGAATCTCGTTGTGAAATATATCCTTTATGTAGATAATAACTATGAAAATGACGACTCCGGCAATCAGCGCAGCGAGTATTATGGCCGACTTCACGGGTTCTACGGGCTGTTCGGATGATTTTGCAGCGTCGATTATCCTGGCGTTAGGTGTGGCAAGAGCTAACATAAGTCCGGCTTCCTCCCGTTTTTGAGAAAGATAGTTTACAATAAATTCCTTGCTGTTTTGTTGCCTGAGAAGTCCGCGCGATTCTTTTTCTTTAGACGGCAAAGTGCTTGCCTGGATACGATATAATCCTTCCTGACGGCGCAATTCGTGAAGTGTCAGTTCTATGCTGGAAATGGAATTATTAATGCCCTGCAACAGATTCTCTCGTAAGACACTTATTCGTTCGTCAAATTTCTTCACGAAAGGAAAATCGTCTTTCATACCGACGGTTTGTTTCTCTTTGTTAAAGATTTCTTCATTATATGTCTTTATCAGTCCAAGTACGGTTAGATCAGTCAGGCCATCGTTCGACGGTATGATACTTTTAGTTTTATTGGAATTTGTAATAAACGATTTGGTTTTTTGCAAAATCAGCAACTGTGTATTAGCGACGTTTATCCGGTCGATATAATCAGCGGTGGAGGTGAGCAATAATTGTCCCTGCGCCTGAAGATCCATTACATTCTCACCCTTACGATAATTTTCCACATTTTTTTCCGCATCGTTTAGTTCGCTGGAAATCATCCTTAATTGGTTGTCAATATAGCCTATGGTGTTTGAGGTTACATAGTTTTTCTCAGTGATGGCATTGTCGTTGTAAATTCCAACGAGGGTATTGATTATGTCCTTTCCTTTTTCTTTGTTTTTTGTTATTGTGGATATTTCAACAACCGACGAAGTCTTGTTTACGGGATTTATAGTTACTTTCGGCAATACACCGGGGCGAATCTCGGCTGTAATCGGGCAAGTTTCGATTCCATAAGGATTTTGAGTAATGGTTATCAATCCGAATGGGGTCACGAGTTCTTTTTCAAATTCGATTTCCTGCTTAAAACCATCACCGGTTACCGATAAAGTGTTATCGGCAGTAATATTGATGGTAAGGTCGACAGGGTGCGGGCAGTTTTTCACGGAGACAAAAAGAGGAGTGTTGTTGTATATTTCAAACTTTTTGCCTCTTTTATTCTTGAAGTATGCAACATCAAGATGAAGGCTGTCTACAACTTTACTCATAAGGGTTTTTGAGCGAAGGATTTCTATTTCATTGTCGAGGTTATTGTTTTGTTGAAAAAAACCCAGGTCATTGAAAGCCATCATCACATCCTGTTTTGCCGTTCCCTTTTTTTCGTCGTCAATAAGGATTACCGAGAAAACTTTGTATTTGGGGACGGAAAGCAGTAGATATGTAACGGCTATTCCCATGCAGATCGCCATTGAAATTACGAATACTTTCCATTCACTCAGATAACGAAAAAACATCTCGGCAAACGAGACTTCATTCTCTGATTCATTGTCCGTTGAAAAAATTGGTTTTTCCATTGTTTTGATAATTATCTCAGTTGTACGTTATCTTTGTTTCAATCCGAAAAATGCTATCAAGGTCATAGTTATTGATACGAGCGATATGGCGATTGACACGTTTTGATTGAATATAGATGCGGCGCGTATCCGGGTACGGTTTGGGGAAACGTAGAGTATATCGTTCTGTTTGAGAAAGTATTGTGGAGAAAAAACCGTCTCCGGCTTTGTCAGATCGATTGTAAATACTTCTTTTTGCCAATTATCGGTTCTCATCAGCAGTACGTTATGGCGTTCGCCATAGATAGTGAGGTCACCGGCTAACGAGAGGGCTTCGGGGATGGATATTTTTTCGTCGGTAATGGAATATGTACCTGGGCGGGCAACCTCACCGAGTACTGTGATTTTGTAGTTAAGGAAACGGACATTAACCACCGGATTGTCGATAAAACTTGTTATCTTGCCTTGAAGCAGATCAATGGCTTCCGGTTTTGTTAATCCTGCTATCTTGATTTTCCCCAGCAATGGGAAGTTTATTTCCCCATTTTCGTCCACGAGATAGCCGAGCAGTTCGAGCGAACTTGCATTTGTGCTGCTGTGGTCTGTATTAACCATATTGAACGGTGCGGCGGCCTCGGCGTTTATCGAGTAAACATTTATCATCAGTATATCATTTCTACTAATGACGACTTTTGACTCGGTGGAATCAACGAGGCGGGAATATTCGTTCTGAATATTTTGGAAGTATACAACATCCTTCCTTGAACCGCAAGACAATAGAGAAGTTACAGAGCAAACAGCGATGAAAAAATAATACTTCATCGAATTACATTCTTAAAATTTCACGCAAAGGTAATGATTTTTTTTAAAAAAGATATATTTTTGAAGGAAATCTCAATTTAATTTTTTGCAGGGTCAATAATTAAATTCGTAATTTTGTAGATTAATCAAGCAACACAAAGATGATGGAAACAGTAAAAACTACTTATCTTGGGAACTTGCGCACGGAGGCTATTCACATTCAGTCTGGCGCAAAGATTATTACCGATGCTCCGACCGACAATCACGGGAAGGGGTGTGCGTTTTCGCCTACCGACTTGTTTGCGGCGTCATATGCAAGCTGTGCACTTACTATCATAGGCATAGCTACCGAGACTCACGGGTTTGATATAGACGGGGCGGTAGTAAAGACGACGAAGGTGATGGGTGAAAATCCGCGTCGTATAAAGGAGCTTATCGTCGAGTTTACATTCCCGGGCGATAATTACAGTGAAAAGGAACTTCGCGTAATTGAGGGTGCGATCAGGAATTGTCCTGTTGCGAACAGTCTTTCGGAATCGCTTAGAATCACGAGGACTGTACGGTTTGGAAGGACATGATATATTCCTTTGACGTGAGAGCGAGATAGGGATTGATTGAAGGGAAGTCCTGTATGTTATGTAGCTCCACATTTTGGATATAGCGTTGCAGTTCTTTTGCTGTTATATTATTTTCGGCAGTTTCACCGGCAAGCGTGACGGAATCTTTTGACCGGTCGAATTTAAGTTGTTTCCAGGTAAATAAGATGAAATACAGGGCGTCTTGCAGGTTTCGGACATGACAGGTATTTGCGAGCAGTAGTTTTCCTTTGTGGAAGCAGATAATATCCATTTCGTGCTGTTGGCGGTTGATGAACATTTGTTTGTTGGCGGCGTCGCGGCTTTTTGTTGCGAGGTACCGGATTTGGGGTGCGAGGTGGTGGATGAATTGCGGGGCTTCGAACGAACGGGAGAAGAAGTCGTAAACTGCTTCCGGCAGGCGGTGTAAAACGTTAAGGCCCATTCCTTCGACCGGATGATGCAGGACGACCCCGCCTTTCTCGGAGGAGAGGTATTGCAGGATTTTTTTTCCGTGATGTTTGACGTCGATACTATTCGGGATGAAGGTGAAATCGGATGAGTAGTTGACGACGAAGACTTTTCTGAAGGGCAGGGAGAAGAAGTCATTTTCGAAGAAGCAGTCTTTGAAGGAGGAGAAGACGTCGTGTGTTTGGTCGGGGCATTCTTCGGCAAAGAAAACGAGCTCTGTGTTGTCGGGTGCGAGCAGCATGATCGCCCAATATTGGGGGAATATCAGGACTGTCGGGACGTATAGTTCCGGGCTTTTGCGGATCGATTCAGGGGGCTTTAACTTCATAGGCAGTACAAAGATACACTTTTTTCATGAGACGGGGTTTTTCTTTTTCCGGACTGAGGCTTCTTTCAGTCCTATTGTTGCGTTGTTATGGATTGTCGGTCCACTGATATTTCCTTAACTTTGTTGTTTTCTTTTCGCACCGGCGCATTATGTTTGTTGAAGTTATTTTACCTGTTCCTTTGCCTGACAGTTATACTTATTCTGTTCCGTCTGATGTTGAGGGGAAGATTAAGGTTGGGCAGTTGGTTTGCGTACCGTTTGGGAAGGGGCGGCAACATATCGGTATTATTTCCGGAGTGACGGATACTCCTTCGGAAAATATCGGTCACATCAAACCTATTATCAAGATTGAGGGGGATGAGCCGGCGGTTCTTCCTGTTCAGATACGTTTTTGGCGTTGGCTGGCGGAGTATTATCTCAGTTATGTGGGGACGGTGTTTCATGCGGCTTTTCCGCCGGGACTTCAGAAGAAGCGTTTGAGTAGGAGGAGGCGACGTTTGACGGTTTCGGACGTTGGGGCGACGGCGGATGGGGACGGCGGGCTTGTTGGGGCTGACGGTTTCGATCCTCGCCGGAAGAAGGTTTACGATGAGATTACCGATCGGTTTTCTCGTAAGGATGTTTGCCTGCTTCACGGCGCTACCGGCGGGGGAGGGACGGAGGTTTACATTCATCTTATTGACGACATGATTAGACGTGGCCGCCAGGTTCTTTGTTTGACGCCTCAGATTTCGCCTACGGAGCGGATTATTTCACGTTTTCGGCAGTTTTTCGGTGATTGTCTGCTTGTTTACCATTCTAAGATAAGCGAACGTGATAGGGCTGAGATATGGGACAGGCTTCTTAAGTCGGACGAGCCGGTTGTTGTGTTGGGGTCTCGGTCTTCTATTTTTTTACCGTTTCGAAATCTTGGTTTGGTTATAGTTGACAGGGAGCATGAGCCGTCTTATAAGCAACAGGATGCTGCTCCGCGATATCATGCACGGGATTCTGCGGTTGTGCTGGCCGGTTTTCATGGGGCTAAGACTCTTCTTGCCGGCGCGACGCCGAGTCTTGAGTCGTATCGGAATGCACAGACGGGGAAGTACGGGTATGTTTTGGTTGAGGATTTTGTTGGGACGCGGGCCGATATTATTTCTGTCGACGTTAAGGAGTTGCGCAGGAAGAGATTGATGAAGACCATGTTTTCCCCGCTTCTTTTGGAGAGGATGAGGGCGGCACTTGAGCGTGGCGGGCAGGTTTTGCTTTTTATCAGCCGTCGTGGTTTTTCGTCTACTTTGACGTGTAGGGTTTGCGAGCGGGTTCCGCGGTGTTGTTTTTGTGATATTGGGCTTTCGTACCACAAGCGCGACGACCGTTTGACTTGTCATTATTGTGGTCGGACGTATAGTCGGCCTCGTGTTTGTGCTGATTGTGGTTGTGAGGATTTTAGGCCGTCGGGCTTTGGCGTTGAGATGGCGGAGGAGGAGGTTCGCATGTTTTTTCCGGGCGTTTCTGTTGCGAGGCTGGATTCTGATACGGCGGGGAATGATCGACTGTCGGCTGGGATTATTGCGGGTTTTGGGAGTGGGGAGATACGGATCTTGGTTGGGACGCAGAAGATCTTTGGGATACCGGATTTTGGGGGTGTTTCTTTGGCGGGCATTTTGAATGTTGATTTACTTATGAACTTGCCGGATTTTCGGGCTTTTGAGCGGACGTTTCAGATAGTTGACCGGATATCTCGGTTTACGTGTGGCGATGGAGGGGGGGAGACTGTTATTCAGTGTTTCCATCCTGAAGATCCTTTGATAGGGGCGATTGTGGGGCGCGATTATTGTTCGATGGCGGGGATGCAGCTTGAGGAGCGCCGGCTGTTTCGCTATCCTCCTTTTTCGCGTATTATTGGGATTGATTTGCGCCACCGGGAGGAGGGTGTTGTTCGTGCGGCGGCTGATGACTTTGCTGCGCTTCTTCGTGTCGTGTTCGGGGATCGTGTTGTGGGGCCGGATAGGCCGTCTGGGGGGCGTATTCGCGAGGGTTTTACGCGGCGGATGCTGGTTAAGGTTGGGCTTGGGGAGGGCGTTACTGCCGTTAGGCGTGTTATTTTGGATTCCAGGGATACGTTGCTGGGGAATTCTGCTTATCGGGGGCTTTCTGTTGTTTTTGACGTTGATCCGGTGTTTTGACTGTGGTATATAACACAGACAAGGCCACCCGTCACGGGAAGCCTTGCCCTCAATAAAACCATTTATATCCAGATCAAGAAACTAATCCATTGCCATTATGATAATTAGGGGCGGAGCGTGAGCTCTGCCTTTTGTATTTGTTATGGTATGATTTGGGAGACTATTGGGCTGAAAGGTCCTTTTTCTCCTTTTTCGTTCTGCCATGCGATTGCGAAGTACGCTGTTTTTCCTCTCTCTGCCATTGAGAAATTGAAGAGGAACGGGGTGTGTGTGGCGAGGTTGTGCCTTGTTAATTGGGCGTATTCGGTGGGGGGTTCGGGGAGCACGTTGTAAATTATGAGTGCTCCGTCCATACCGTAGGGTTTTGCGTATGAAGGTTTGTCGCCCTTGCT
>JAIRMF010000042.1 GCA_031258895.1 Dysgonamonadaceae bacterium
AGCAAGGGCGACAAACCTTCATACGCAAAACCCTACGGTATGGACGGAGCACTCATAATTTACAACGTGCTCCCCGAACCCCCCACCGAATACGCCCAATTAACAAGGCACAACCTCGCAACACACACCCCGTTCCTCTTCAATTTCTCAATGGCAGAGAGAGGAAAAACAGCGTACTTTGCAATTGCGTGGCAGAACGAAAAAGGAGAAAAAGGCCACTTCAGCCCAATAGTCTCCCAAATCATACCATAACAAATACAAAAGGCAGAGCACACGCTCCGCCCCTAATTGTTATAAGCGAATTAAAAAGTATAGTTGTTTTTTAATCGGTTTATAAACGGAAAAGGCCGCCCAACAGGACGACCCCTCTCGTGTACAATAAAACCGTCGGGAAAAACCTTACTTCTCCCCGCCGCCAAAATGCCTCTTATAGGCAGGCTCTATCTCGTCAAGCTCCTTGCCCATGTTGAGACTGTAATATACCTGGTGCAAACCCCGAATAGCAGTCTTGTTGTCAGGCTCGTCCTCATAAACCTTCCGCAAATAAGGCATGCAAAGACGAAAATAATCGTCCGACCGACCCTTCAACTCCCTATACCTCGAATCATCCTTCTCAGCATTCGCGTCCTGACGGGCAACAAAACCAAGATTGTGCAATGCAATGCCGTAATGAAGATTGTACTCGGTGCGATCCGGCTCCAACTCAAGAGCCTTCCTGTAATACTCAGACGCCCTCTCACTGTCCTTCATGTTCTCATAAACAAGACCAAGTACGTCATACCACTGAGCATCCCCAGGATCGCTCGCAATGGCAGCCTCTATGATCAATATCGCACCGTCTATATCCTTCCTATCCAACTTGATCTGAATCATGTTCTTTAAAAGAACCTCCGAATCGGGAAACTTGCCGTACCCGGCAGCAATGATCCGCTCAAAATTTACAGTGTCATGCTTGAGCTGGTATTCCATCGCCAAATTGATGTGAATCTCCTCCTCATTATAACCACTGTCCTTGATCTCCTCAAAAAGCTCTATCGTCTCATCGTGAAGCCCGGCCTGAAGAGCCATCAACCCCGCATTGTACCGGTTCTGTGTCTCGACCGTGTCGATAAGATCCCATTTCTTGCGATCCTTCTCGTCGTAAATGTCAAGCGCCGCAATATCACCATACGTCCGAAAATTCTCATATGCCTTCTTATAGTCCTTCCGATTGTAAAAAAATAAACCGGAATTCTGATAATACGGACGGTTGTTCCAAAGAATAGTCTTGATTTGTTTGATGTATTTCGGCGAAACCTTCCCCTTCTCATTGGGTAACCGGTCAAGCTCAATAGCCTTGAGAAAATACGGATAAACAGCGTCAAGTGCCGGATACATGACATCCTCCTTCGGCTTCTGGCCCGTCACATCCTGCGTCGAAATCTTATCACGCTCAATCTCAAACTGCCTGTTCTCAACCGCTCCCGCCAAATACCAGGTCTTCGCCAAATTCGCCGTCTCAGAATTCTCCAACGCCCGCTTAACCGCAGCCCTCGCATCGGCTATGTTCGGTGAGGCGCTCTTGAGTTCGAACTCGGCGTCCCTCAACGCCTTATTCTGTGCAAACGTAACAGCCGCCGACAGGCACAGAACTGCCGCTAATAAGTACTTCTTCATATCGTCTTTAAATTTGTAAATTGATTATTCTGTGTTATTGTCGTCATCGGCGGCGTGGATACCCCCGTCGTCCGATTCCGCGTCGCCCTCTACCGCTACCCGTTCCGACTTCCCGTCAATAGTGCTGATCTCCTGCTCGGAAATCACCTTGCATACCGATGCTATTTCGTCGTTGCGCTTCTCGAGGTTGATCAGCCGAACACCCTGTGTGGCGCGGCCGATTACGTTCAAATCAGACACCGCAACCCTTATCGTAATGCCCGACTTGTTTATTATCATCAGGTCGTTGTCTTCGGTTACACTCTTGATACCAACCAAAAATCCCGTCTTATCGGTTACGTTCAGCGTCTTGACGCCCTTTCCCCCACGGTTCGTTATCCGATAATCGTCAATCCTGGAACGTTTGCCGTATCCCTGCTCGGAAACCACAAGAATCGTTTCGTTCTCAAGGTCTTTGATACATACCATGCCGATAACCTCATCATCCTTGCCGCTAAGCATCATGCCCTTCACGCCCGTCGCAGTACGTCCCATCGATCGCACCTTCTTTTCGTTGAAACGAATAGCGCGACCGTCACGATTCGCAAGGATTATCTCATTTGAACCGTTAGTCATGCGAACTCCGATAAGCTCGTCGCCCTCCTGCAACGTGATCGCATTGACGCCGCTGGACCGAGGACGGGAGTAAGCCTCCAACAACGTCTTCTTTATAACGCCCCGTCTCGTACAAAATATCAGGAATCTGGAGCTGACGAAATCGCGGTCATTGAGCTGTTTGATTCGTATGAATGCCGTAACGCGGTCGTCCGGCTCAATATTGAGAAGGTTTTGTATCGCACGACCTTTCGACGTCTTCGACCCTTCCGGAATCTCGTATACCTTTAACCAGTAACAACGGCCCTTCTTTGTGAACAAAAGCATCGTCGCGTGCATGCTGGCAGGATAAATGTATTCCACAAAATCGTCCTGTTTGGTTTCGGAACCCTTTGCACCGACCCCACCGCGGTTCTGTGACCTGAATTCAGCCAACGGCGTGCGTTTTATGTATCCTTCGTGCGAGATGGTTATGATCATTTCGTCGTCGGCATAGAAATCCTCGGGATTGAAATCTTCGGTCGAATAAATAATTTCCGTCTTCCGCGTATCACCGTACTTGTCCCTTATCTCTATGAGTTCATCCTTTATTACCTGCATCAAACGGCCCTCGTTCGCAAGAATATCCCTCAGGTTTGAAATCAAACGCTGCAACTCCTCGTATTCGGCATGAAGCTTGTTCTGCTCCAGGCCGGTAAGCTGCCGGAGCCGCATCTCCACAATCGCACGCGACTGTATTTCCGTAAGAGAGAAACGATTCATCAACCGTTCTATCGCCTCGGCAGGACTTTTCGATGAGCGTATTATCGAGATTACCTCGTCAATGTTGTCCGATGCAATGATCAATCCTTCGAGAATATGGGCGCGCTCCTCCGCTTTACGAAGTTCGAATTGCGTACGTCGCGTTACAACCTCAATGCGGTGTTCAACGAAATATTTGATCAAATCTTTCAGATTCAACGTGCGAGGACGGCCTTTCACAAGCGCCACATTATTCACACTGAACGAAGATTGCAGTGCGGTCAGTTTATAGAGTTTATTCAAGATAACGCTCGAATTGCCATCGCGCTTAATATCGACTACAATACGCATCCCTTCACGATCCGATTCATCGTTTACGTTCGATATTCCTTCGATTCGTTTCTCGATGGCAAGGTCGGCAATATGCTTGATAAGTTCCGCTTTGTTGACAAGATATGGAATTTCCGTGATTACTATCTTTTCACGATTGTCCTTTACTTCGATCTCCGCCTTCCCTCGCATAACCACCCGTCCGCGACCGGTTTCAAATGCGTCACGTACACCGGAATACCCATATATCGATGCGCCTGTCGGAAAGTCCGGCGCTTTTATGTAACGTATAAGTTCGTCGATTTCTACTTCGCCTTTGGCGTCGATATATACAAGTATCGCATTGATACATTCCGTCAGGTTGTGCGGCGGCATGTTTGTTGCCATACCTACCGCTATACCGGATGCACCGTTTATTAGAAGGTTCGGAATTCGTGTCGGCAATACTGCGGGTTCTTTTCCCTTATCGTCATACGTAAGTTGCCAGTCGACCGTCTCCTTGTCGATGTCTTTGAGTATTTCCTCAGCCAGACGGTCCATTCGCGCTTCCGTATACCTCATTGCTGCCGGCGAGTCGCCGTCTACCGAGCCGAAATTACCCTGCCCGTCAACCAGCCGGTATCTCATCGTCCAGGGTTGCGCAAGTCGAACGAGAGTGCCATATATGGACGAATCACCGTGCGGGTGATACTTACCCATAACATCTCCGACTATACGAGCAGATTTTTTGTACGGTTTATCAGAAGTGCTCCCCGTCTCATTCATCCCGAAAAGCACACGCCGGTGTACCGGTTTAAGTCCGTCTCTTACATCCGGTAATGCTCGCGATACGATAACCGACATCGAATAGTCGATGTAAGCAGACTTCATCTGCTCTTCAATGTCGATGCTAATAACTCTATCCTTACTATCTGTCATTTACTGTCTGTTGATATTAAAAACATTTTTTCCGGTTTCACAAAAAAACGTGTAAAATTAACACTTTTCTCCGGAATACACAAATAATTCACCGTTCCTGTCTTTGCAGCACACTATTCTCTGCGTGACAGGGGCGATATTTTATTAGGGACACGATGGTTTTGTGTGTTGTTTGGTCTGTTCGTGTTACGACCGTATCCGGTTGATTTTTTTACTGTAACGGTTTAAGATGGAGTTCTTCCAGTTGCTCTTGCGCTAAAAACGATGGGGCGTCCATCATCACATCCCGTCCAGAATTATTTTTCGGGAATGCGATGCAGTCTCGGATGGTATCGAGTCCCGCAAGGATTGCTAC
Source organism: Dysgonamonadaceae bacterium (assembly GCA_031258895.1). Classification (GTDB taxonomy): domain Bacteria; phylum Bacteroidota; class Bacteroidia; order Bacteroidales; family Azobacteroidaceae; genus Azobacteroides. The sequence goes on from JAIRMF010000042.1 coordinate 4,595, forward strand.
GAGTCGGTCGAGTCCGAGTGCGATTCCTCCGTGTGGCGGCGCTCCGTATTTGAACGCATTTATCAAAAATCCGAACTGAGTATTTGCCTCCTGCGGGCTGAATCCGAGTGTAGAGAACATTTTACGTTGGAGATTACCGTCATGTATTCTGATTGAGCCCCCGCCCACTTCAACTCCGTTTATTATCAGATCGTACGCATTTGCGCGTACCGCTTCCGGATTGGTATCCAGCAGTGGAATGTCTTCGGCTTTCGGACTTGTGAACGGATGATGTTTGGCGAAGTATCTTCCGAGTTGATCATCATATTCAAGTAGAGGGAAATC
>JAIRMF010000073.1 GCA_031258895.1 Dysgonamonadaceae bacterium
CCGCTCCAAGCAGCAGTTCGGCATCCCTCTGTATGTATGTTCTTTCCATAAAGTTTACAAAAGTAAGTATTGTTTTTTAAACTGCCAAATAAACAGTGAAAAAAACATACTCGTTATAAAGACGCATAAGTTCGCAGTACTCGGCGGTCGGTATCGGATTCTAAGTCATAATCCAGCTATCGGCAACAATAAATGTACGTTAATATATTTCTTTATTCCAATATAATATCAGCAGAAATAAGTATTGTTTTTTAAAAATCATATATATGTATTTGAAAATTTTTGATAATGCTAAATAAATTTGTACCTTTGCAACTCAAAATACAACTTAAATTATATCAAAATGAACATCAACAGACGAAAATTCCTCCAAAATTCCGCAGCCGGACTCGCTATGACCGCCCTCGCAGGAACAGTCACGACGGCTTGTACCAAATCGGAAAAAAAATCCAATGCCAAAAACACGGCTTGCTTAAAAATCTCGCTTCAGGAAAGCGTAACGCCCGGAAACACGCTCAGACAGAAACTCGACTTCATGGAAAGTTTGGGTATCGCCGGCATAGAACCCTCCGGACACAGGCTAAGAGAACGACTCCCAGAACTGAAAGCCGCCGTCAAAGACAGAACGGTGAAAGTCAGCGCAATATGCGCCGGTTTCTCCGGCTTTATCCTCTCCCCTTACCCTGAGGAAAGACAGCTTTTCTTCGAATCCACACAGGAAATCATCCAGGCCGCAAGCGAGCTCGAAGCCCTCGGCGTCGTTATCGTACCGGCATTCAACGGACAGCAACCGCAATACCCCCACACCCCCGAAACGCGAAAATTTCTGATTGAACAGTTGCAGGAAATCGGACAAATCGCCGCCCTATACGGGACAAGCGTCATCCTCGAACCCCTAAACAGAGGCGAAGCGTTCTTCCTGCGTCAGGTTGCCGACGCCGCCTCGATATGTCGCGATGCAAACAACAACGGCGTCAGATGCATGGGTGATTTCTGGCACATGACGTTCGAAGAAACCTCCGACATGGGAGCGTTTCTCTCTGCCGGCGACTACCTTCAGCACGTACACATAGCAAGCCGCAAAAACAGGCTAATCCCAGGCGAAGACGGCGAAGTCGACGACTACGTGAACGGTTTCACCGGCCTCAAAATGCTCGGATATGACAAATACATAAGTTATGAATGCGGATGCAGCGGAGACCGCCCCACCCTGATCGCACAATCCGTCAAAATGCTCGAAGAACAATGGGCAAAAGCCTGATAGCATCCCATAAAATAACCGTTGCCCTGCTTGCAGCTCTCGCCGTAAGCCTGGCAACGGCAACTTTTATAGAGAAGTACGACAGCACTCGCGCAGCTTTCGTCTTCATCTACCATAACCCGCTGTTTTTTATACTTTTCCTGCTCGCGGTGGTAAATCTCATCGCATCAGCAGTCGAAAACAAACTCCTCAAATCCGCTAAAAAAGGATTCCTCATAGTTCATGCGGCATTCATCATAATACTTATCGGAGCGCTCGTCTCTCATCTATTCGGCTCAAACGGAAACCTCAGACTGCGCGCCGGACAAACCGCCGACCATATCCTTCTAAACGACAAACGGCAAACTCATCGTCTGCCGTTCCAAATAGAACTCGTAAAATTTACCCTTAAACGTTACCCCGGCTCCGATAGCCCTGCGTCGTACGAAAGTCAGGTCCGGATTCACGACCATAACAAAGTAACAACGCGCACAATATCTATGAACAATCCCCTTGATTACCGCGGGTACCGATTCTTTCAAATGTCTTACGACGAAGATGAAAACGGCAGCGCGCTTTCAGTATGCAAAGACAGCGCAGGGAAAAATATCACCTACGCAGGTTACGGTTTGCTCGCACTTGGTTTCGCGTTTTGTTTCGCAAGTAAAAACAGCCGAATACGAAAACTGTTAGCCGTCATCCGCAATAATCACTCCTGATCGCCTGACAAATCCTCAGTCCGCCCTTCAGGTAACGACTCGACGCCCCGTAACTTCCGCTCTATCGCTCGTGTCCTAACGCCTGCGTCTGTAATGCTCCTGGCCACCGTTTGCAACTGGCTCGACGCACGATCCAAAACATCCCCAAACTTGCCAAACTCCGCCTTAACAGCTCCCAATAAAGTCCAAACCTCACTCGTCCGCTTCTGGATAGCAAGCGTCCTAAAACCCATCTGTAAACTGCTTAAAAAAGCCGCTAAATTAGCAGGCCCGACAACAGTTATCCGATAATCCCGACGTAACGACTCAAACAACTCAACACTCCTCAGAATCTCAGCATATACCCCTTCCGAAGGAACAAACATAATCGCAAAATCGGTAGTTAACGGCGGATTGATATACTTGGATGCAATACTCCGAGCCGTAACCCTAACAGAATCCTCAAAACGCTTCCTGAATCCCAAAACAATCTCCCTGCTCTCACCGGATTCATAAGCGTCAAACAGCCGTTGGTAATCCTCGACAGGAAATTTAGAGTCGATCGGCAAAAGTAACATGCCGTCGCCCTCTAATTGCCCCGGCAACTTGACAACAGCATCCACATGCTCCTGACCGTTCCCCCCAACAGATACCTGTATCGAATACTGCTCCGGAGAAAATATCTGACCCAGCAAACTCTCCAACTGTACCTCGCCAAATGTACCACGTATCTTGACATTAGTCAAAACCTTCTTCAACCCTCCTACATCGCTCGCCAGCGTTTGCATCTCCCCCAATCCCTTTTGTACCTCCTCCAAACGCTTACTGATAAGCTCGAAAGATTCATTAAACCGCCTGTTAATAGATTCCTGAAGCTTCTCGTCAACAGTCTTGCGCATCTCCTCCAAACGTCTCCCGTTGTCATCCTGAAGTCGCGACAAACGACCCTCTATCGTCTCCCGTATCTCCCGCAACGACTTATTCAGCTCCTCTCTGTTGTCCCTGAAAGCCTCTTGATTCTCCTTCCTGTTCCCTCTAAACTCGTCCCGAATCAATGAGTCCATCTTCAAAATATCGGAATAAATGCCGTTAAGTCTGTTAAAGACGTCGCTGTTATCAATGGTGAGATTTTTGTTCCATGTAACGATAAGATTGATAATTACAACGATTATCAAAACCGAAAGTAAAATTGTTGTCATAAGTTTTTATGTGAAATATATATATGGTGTATTAGCGTTCCGTCTTTCCGCAATAAATCATCTCCATTCCGTACATTATGGGATAGGAAACGGCGAAACAGCCCGCGATGCGTAAGAAAAGCGTCGAGGGGACAAAAGATGCGCCGGCGTCAATAACGGAAAGCAAAATGATATGTAACAGCATTACCGACGCCGAATAACGCAAAAACATGCTCCGTCCGAAAGTGACAAAAGACGGTATCACATTCTCAGTGACATCCCTGGGTTTAAAAAGCCCTGCCAGACGAAACCGCGCAAAAGCAACCGTAACCGCCGCCAGCATGTTTGTCCCTATGGTGTAGCCGAAAGTATGGCCGAACAGGTCTACCGCAAGGCCTATCAACATTCCCAGTAACAGGACGATATTACGATTAAGCCTGACCGGTAATTTGATGAGAAAATAGGAATAAATGACCGGCGTCGCGATGTGGAAAATATGAACTCTGCTCAGGATGCAAACCTGCAGGGATACGAGCAGAATAAACATGGCCGATTGCCGGATAAATATCTTCGTCATTCTGCGACCTCCTTTCCTATTGAATCCTGTTCCGCTCTATCCGTGTTTTCGACAATGAGCGCCCGTCGGAGAGTACTGAAATCGGTCAGAAGTTTTATTCTAAGCCGGTTCAGGCCGGAGGATTTTTGTTCGAGAGCATCCGTCACTATACCGACCGGTATTCCTTCCGGAAAGGTAGACGAGTAACCGCTTGTGACGATTGTGTCGCCGACATTGAATACGGTGTGACTTGGCAACTCGCCGAGATTGGAGTAACGGGGGTCTTTGCCGTCCCAGAGGAGGGAGCCGAAGAAGTTTGTGGAAACTATCTTGCAGCTCAACCGTGATTTGGGATTCAACAGCGAAATGACCCTTGAAAAATTTGGGGAAACGCTCATCACCAAACCTATCACACTGCCTTCCGCCGACAAGACGCCCATATCTTCGCGAATTCCGTCATTTGTTCCTTTGTTCAGGGTGATGTAGTTTTCGGTGCAGGCGATGCTGTTGTGAACGAGTTTAGCGGGGATGAAGCGCCATGAAGGGATGTTTTCCGACGGGACGGACGGCGGGACGGGATTTTTGTCTCGATTGACGTCTTTATTGACCGTTTCGATATATTTTTCATACTGCATCAGTTCCTGTTCGAGGACGGCGATACGTTCGACGAGCGCTTTGTTGTCTGCTTTAAGATTCAGGTACGACCCTATCGCTGACGAGAAGGCATGGACACGCCCTGCGATTTCCTGTGAAACGACAAGGAAGCGGCTGCGTTGGATTTCGTCGTTACTTATCAACAGTTTAGCGGACAGGCATACTAAGGCGAGAAAGAGCAGCCGGTGAAAATTGTTAAGGATGAATAGGATTAGATTTTTCAATTACCTGATCAAAATAGTTGTGGAGCTGAATTTGTTGATGTTTTTAAGGGCGATACCTGTTCCTTTTGCTACCGCATGGAGGGGGTCGTCGGCGACGTGGAACTGAATGTTTATTTTGTCCGTCAATCTTTTGTCTAAGCCTCTCAATAGCGCTCCGCCTCCGGAGAGGTATATTCCGTTTCGGACGATGTCGGAATAGAGTTCCGGCGGGGTATTTTCGAGGGCGTTGAGGATTGCCGTTTCCATTCTTGAGACGGATTTATCCAAGCAGTGCGCTATTTCCTGATACGATATTGGGACTTCCATTGGTAAGGCGGTCATTTTGTTTGCTCCGTGCACGACGAAGTCTTCCGGAGGGGAATCGAGGCGTATTAGGGCCGATCCGACATTTATTTTGATTTGTTCGGCGGTTCCTTCTCCTATTCTCATGTTGTGTTGTCGTCCCATGTGATCGACGATATCTGCCGTCAGTTCGTCGCCTGCGATTCTGATGGAGGTATTTGTGACGAGTCCGCCGAGGGATATAACTGCTATTTCGGTTGTTCCGCCTCCTATGTCCACTATCATGTTACCTTCCGGCGCTTCGACGTCGAGACCTATTCCGAGGGCGGCTGCCATTGGTTCGAATATTAGGAAGACGTCGCGTCCGCCGGCTCTTTCCGCGGAATCTCTGACTGCTCTTATTTCCACCTCGGTTGCGCCGGAGGGGATACAGACGACTATTCTCAGGGATGGGGAGAAGAAGTGGTGTTTGTTTTCCGTTTTTTTTATCAGGCCACGGATCATTTGTTCTGCGGCGTTAAAGTCTGCGATGACTCCGTCTTTGAGGGGTCTTACGGTTTCTATCCAGGGAGGTGTTCTGCCGTCTTGATTTTTTGCTGCTTGTCCGAGGCTGAACAGTTTACCTGTTCTTTTGTCGAGTGAGACGTATGAGGGGTCATCGACGACTATTCTGCCGTTATGCAGGATGATTGTGTTAGCGGTACCGAGGTCGATTGCGATTTCTTTGGTGAATGAGAATAGGCCCATGTTTGTGAGATATTATTTGTGAGATATTTTCTTATTTTTTCAGTGTTTGAAGTGTCTTATACCGGTTGTAACCATTGCCATACCGTTTTCGTTGCAGTAGTTTATGGTAAGTTCGTCTTTGAGTGAGCCTCCGGGTTGTATGACTACGTTTATGCCTTCTTTGTGCGCTATTTCGACGCAGTCGGGAAAGGGGAAGAATGCGTCGGAGGCCATTGCTGCGCCATTGAGGTCGAAGCCGAAGGTTTTTGCTTTTTCTATTGCCTGTTTGAGGGCGTCGACGCGTGAGGTTTGTCCTGTTCCGCCGGCTAACAGTTGGAGGTTTTTTGCTATTACTATTGCGTTTGACTTGGTATTTTTCACGATTTTATTGGCGAATAGAAGGTCGTCTGTTTCTTTTTTGTTTGGGGCGAGATTTGTGACGATTTTGAGGTCTTTTTCGGTTTGTATGGAGAGGTTTTTATTTTGGAATAAAACTCCGTTGAGGACTGATCGGAATTGTTTGTTGTTGTTT
>JAIRMF010000026.1 GCA_031258895.1 Dysgonamonadaceae bacterium
ATCCTCACCTCATGCAACTCCGACTCAATCATCAACAGGACGGCAGACGTCGGCATATCGGGACAACTGTCCACAATCCTTCTTAGCGCAGGCATAGAAATACCAAGCGTCCGGTTCCCGGTCTTAAGGTAACTCTTCATAAAACGTCCCCTCTCAGGGTTAGACTCCGCAATAATTGCCTCAATAATACCAGACTTTATCATATCCGAAAAACCCTCAAATTACTGTCCGATAACAAACTCCTTTACCCCAATCCTGTTCCCGTCGGCAAAAATGTCCACCCTGTAAGCTCCCGATACAAGCGTCTCGGTAATCTCGTAATAGATAACAACATTCATCTCGTCCCCTCCAAACTCAATGGTTCTGTTAGCGGAAAACCCTATATCCTTCCCCTCATAAGAAAATAAGTGTGAGGCGCTTTTGGTCAACAGTTCGTCCAAAGGGTTTTTTATGCGGACATAAATCACCTTCTCCCCGACGCTCGCGGTAATATTAGAGTTAACAGTAAACGACACTTCAAGCCTCTCGACTCTGCCTATTTTATTTGTCGTCCTGTTCTTGTTATTCAAACACTTCACCATAATATTACTCGTCGAAAGCCTTGACGCCATTTCCACCGTCTCCTCCAATCGCTCCTTCTCACCTGCAAGCTTAGTAACCCTCTTAGTCACATCCCTATATTTTTCCGTGACGCGGCGATTCTCATCAGTCAGTTGAATATTTATCCTGTTCAAAGAATCTATCTGCAACACATAATGTCGCAAAATCTCCCTGAGAGTTTTCAACTCCTTAGTCAGTTCGTTTATACGTTTCGTATTCGTCAACTTAACCGTCCGCAACTCCTCCCGAAGCCGCTGGACCCTCATCTGCTCAATCTCCAGTCTCGCAAATAACGAATCGTTATCTATCGTAAGCTTATAATCTTCATACCGGCCCGACAAATAACCGTACTGATCCTCAAGCTCCTCCTTCAAATACCCGGAAAGCTCCTCATTATCCTTAAGGTTTTTCCGCTGGTAAAAAATAATCCCCGTCGCAATCAACAACAGCAACGTCACAACAACCGCAAACAATAATGTCTTCCCATTCTTCATAAAAAAAATTCTCCTCCTTCCATACTCACATAAAATATTTATCGTGATTTTTTGCAAATGTAATGAAAAATAATTTATACCTTTGCCAAACCAACAAAATAATGAAACATCTCAACTTCATAAAAAACGACCCCTGGCTCGAACCGTACAAAGAGATAATCGAAAGCCGGCGTCGTAAATTCCTCGAAAAAGAAGCCGAAATCCTGCAAAACAAAAAGATTTCGCTCCCGGACTTCGCCTCCGGATACCTCTATTTCGGCCTCCACCAAAACGCCGACGGATGGATATTTCGCGAGTGGGCCCCAAACGCGGAATCCATCTACATAAAAGGCGATTTCAACGGCTGGAACGACAGCGAAGATTATAAACTGACAAAAATAAATAACGGAGTCTTCGAAATTAAACTCCCCCAAGAAACCCTAAAACACGGAGACCTCTACCGATTGAAAGTCCGCTGGGAAAATGGTTCCGGGGAAAGAATCCCAGCATGGGCAACACGTGTCGTCCAAGACAGCGAAACGCTTATATTTAATGCCCAAGTCTGGAAACCCGAAAATCCGTACCAATTCAAAATACCGCACATAAAACCAAACCGCTCCCCGCTCCTCATATACGAATGTCACATCGGTATGGCCGGCGAAGAAGAAAAAGTGGGAAGCTATAAAGATTTTACAAAAAACGTCCTGCCCAGAATAAAAGACGGCGGATACAACTGCATTCAGATGATGGCCGTACAGGAACACCCCTACTACGCATCGTTCGGGTATCATGTCTCAGGGTTCTTCGCCGCATCCTCGCGATTCGGGACCCCGGATGAACTGAAAGAACTGATAGATAAAGCCCATTCGCTCGGCGTCGCAGTCATAATGGACCTCGTCCACTCCCACGCAGTAAAAAATACAGTAGAAGGACTCGGACTTTTCGACGGCAGCGAAGATCAATACTTCCACACCGGAACCCGCAGAGAACACCCGGCCTGGGACTCGCTATGTTTTAATTACGGCAAAAATGAAGTACTACATTTCTTACTGTCAAACTGTAAGTTCTGGCTCGAAGAATATCATTTCGACGGCTACCGCTTCGACGGCGTAACCTCAATGATATATTACAGTCATGGACTCGGCGAAAATTTTACTTCCTACAACAATTACTTCGACGGAAGCCAGGACGTCGATGCAATCAGCTATCTTACCCTCGCCAACAGACTAATCCACGAAATAAACAGAGACGCCGTCACAATAGCGGAAGAAGTCAGCGGTATGCCCGGCCTCGCCGTCCCAATAAAAGACGGAGGCTACGGATTCGATTACCGGATGGCGATGAATATTCCCGATTATTTCGTCAAAATTATAAGCGAAACAAGAGACGAAAACTGGTCCGCAACAGAAATCCTGTGGGAAACTACCAACAGACGTAAAGACGAAAAAACGGTGAGCTATCTCGAAAGCCACGACCAGGCCCTCGTAGGCGGCAAGACAATATTATTCATGATGACGGATGCGGAAATATACCAAAATATGTCGCTGACAGACAGGAATATCACCATAGACCGCGCAATAGCGCTCCATAAAATACTGCGACTCGCAACAGCCTCCACAATAAACGGAGCTTACCTGAATTTTATGGGAAATGAATTCGGACACCCCGAATGGATAGATTTTCCGCGGGAAGGGAATAATTTTTCATACAAATATGCACGCAGGCAGTGGTCTCTCGTCGACAATATCAATCTAAAATATCGTTACCTCGGCGATTTCGACCGAGAAATGATTCGTCTTATAGGATCGATACACGATTTTCAAAAGTTTCCGATAGAAATAATACACAGTAATGATGCAGACAAAGTTTTGGCCTTTAGACGTAATAATATTATATTTGTATTCAATTATAATCCCGTACGCTCATTCACAGGCTACGGGTTTTATGTCACGGAAGGAAAATACATCATCATACTCAACACCGACAGTCCGCAGTTCGGAGGTTTCGGATTGATAGACGAAAACATAGAATACAACACGAAAAATAAATCACCCAACGGAAACGAAAAAAAAGAATGGCTGAAACTTTACCTGCCCGCAAGAACAGCAATAGTACTGAAAATGGAATCCGTCTAAAAGCACGTCTTATTCTACGCAGTTATTTAAAAAAAAGATGAATGTAATAAAATTCTGGTACAAAAATGCCCGCCCACAGTCTCTCCCGCAGAGCATTCTCCCCGCCACAGCGGCATTCGTGACTTCAACGTCGAATCCGAATTTCGTCTGGTGGCTGGGACTTCTGTCAATCGCAGGCGTCGGGTTGGAACACCTAAGCATAAACCTTTTTGATGATTACTTCGATTACCGCGTCAAAAAATCCGACTTCAGAGATCGATTAGCGCACAAAGGAATACGTGCAAGAATCCATAAGTGCCGCTACTTAGTCTCAGGACAGACAACGCCAAACAAACTGCTCGTCGCATGTCTGGTAACAGGCGGGACAGCCGCCCTATCAGGTTTTATCATCCTCTACTTCAGAGGCGTCACGGTTTTCTATATTGCCGCCGCCGCCGCCCTTATAGGAGTTATGTATTCAGGACCTCCGCTAAAACTTTCATACCGCGGCCTCGGCGAAGCGACAATCGGTCTGATGTTCGGTCCGCTGTCAATGGTCGGCGTATACTTCTCCTCCTGCGGACAGATAGACCCAAGCGTCCTCTTCATTTCAATACCGGTCGGATTGCTGGTCGCAAACATAATATATGTGCATTCAATAATGGATTATGAACCCGACCTCGCTGTCGGAAAGGTAACGCTTGCGGTCGCACTGAAAACAAAACCTGCAATGATTGCAGCGCTGGCAATAATACTGACCGCAACGTATATATCAATTGTCGCAGGGATAATCTTCGGTAGCCTCTCTCCGTACTACCTTCTTACAATGGCAACAATACCAATCGCAATACGTCTGTTTTATCTTATGGTACAGTTCGTAAAAAATCCCGAAAGACAGTTCGACCCCGAATGGTGGCTCGGTCCGTTCGGAGATTTTGAAAACATCAAAAAGATAGGAATCGGCTGGTTTATGGTCCGATGGATTACCGCACGTAACCTGCTTAGTTTCTTTTGTCTGATCATTATGTTGACGGTTATCGTCTTTAAAAATTAACAGAGTATGAATCTTCTATCAATGTCGTATCTTCCGTACTGGTTCCTGCAAACAAAATTGCTCGGAAAAAAAAAGCCGCTGCAAACCGTACTGTTCATCAACAATCAGTGTAACCTGAAATGCAAACACTGCGCAATATACGCAAGAGAAAAACCGATAACAAAAACTTTCGCACAAATAAGCGAGGAACTTAAATATTCCTACCGACTCGGTGCAAGATTCGTCGATTTCGAGGGAGGAGAGCCAACACTTTGGAGAGAAGAAGACAAAAACCTCAATTCGCTGATCCGACTCGCAAAACAAATAGGATTCTTCTCAACAACAATCACGACAAATGCACAGCGACCGTTCGACAACATTATCGCCGATTCAATCTGGGTGAGCCTCGATGGAATAGGGAAATACCATGACAATATCCGCGGTGAAGGATCGTTCGAAAAATTATTGGAAAATATCAAAACGTCAAACCATAAAGCATTAAGCGTAAATACCGTCGTCAACTCGCTAAACTATCCGGCAGTCGAGGACACAATAGAATTTGCAAAAGACAATAAACACATAAAGTCAATTTGTATAAATTTTCATACTCCCTTCGAAGGTACCGAATGTCTTATGCTCGACTGGAAACTGCGCTGTGACATAATTGATATGGTAATAAAAAAGAAACAATGCGGATACCCCATAATGAACTCAATATCGGGTCTCAAACGTATGAAAAATATGAATTTCGAAAAGAAATGCTGGATATCAAACTTTATTATGGCCGATGGTAAACGTTATCCGCAATGTCAAGGAAAGGAAGAGGGAATATGCGACAGCTGCGGTTTCTGCATGGCAGGAGAAATGTACAGTATAATGTCGCTAAAACCCGATACCGTTTTCGCTGGGATCGATCTGAGAATATAAACCTTTTTTTAAGGAAAAATTGTGGTAAGAAAAAAATTTGACGTTCAAGTATATATTTACTTCATAATAGGCGCTCTGCTGGTAATTTTCCTTTTCCCCGGAGAAAAGATTTTTACAAGTCCGGTTCGGGAAAATAAAAAACAGGGAGCGGAAGAAAAATCCGTGCAGTCGATTAAACCGGTGTTTCACTTGGAAGAAAACACGGCAACCATTCAGATAAATAGATTTAAACTAAGCGACAAAATACATAAAACCGAAATAACTGAACAGTTGAAAAATGTCTATCACCGCGGAATTATAAACATTAGCGATTATATCGGACTGCAAGAAAATAACGTGGACAGCATCTTTATAGTGCAGGGAAATGAACGGGAAATTCACTCCGTATCTAATATTTATACACCGAAATCAGCATATATCCGGATAAAAGAAACCTTGTTGAATGATACCTGTCCAATTTCAACATATGAAGAATTTAACGCACTTAATCTTAATGAGTTTTTATGCGAAAACCTTATCCGTGAAGATGGAAAAACAAAGAAATCCCAACAAAACGGATTGCAAAAAATCGTGCAACGTATAGATATTCACGAGCAATACGGATACATAAGCGGAGTCGTAATCCTCATCAGCGGACTGTTTACATGTTTCTTTTTCTACTTTTACTACATGAGAGAAAGAATGTATGCCGGCAAGAAAGATGTGTTTTTTTCATTAATGATAGCAGTCTTATTCATAGTTCTGACAGAGTTGTTCTTCGGGCTTCATCTCTTCAGTATCTACATAATTCCGTACGCAATAATTCCGATAGTGGTGCGCATATTCCTTGATTCCCGTACGGCACAGGCTACGCATCTCTTTACCGTTTCGATCTGTTCATTGATGTCTTCTCAACCGTTTGACTTTATTCTTATGCAATTGATCGTGTGTATGGTCAGTATTTATGTATTGAAAGACTTGACGCAACGCTCCGAATTAATCAAATGTTCATTCTACATTCTTGGCGCCTATATACTGACTTACGCCGGATTATTGCTGTTTCGCGATGGCGATTTTTCCAACTTACGTTTGATAATGTTACTCTATTTCGTTGTCAATTTTATCTTTGTGATGTTCGCATATCCGTTCATTTACATTCTCGAAAAAATTTTCGGATATATCTCGAATGTAACACTTGTTGAACTCTCCGATATTAATTCCAAAGCTCTGAGAGAATTGTCGGAAACGTGTCCGGGTACTTTTCAACATTCTTTGCAGGTCTCTATGCTCGCTGCTGCCGCTGCAACGAAAATTAGAGCAAATCCGCAACTTGTACGTACAGGTGCGCTCTATCACGACATCGGTAAGATATCCAACCCGCAATATTTTGTCGAAAATAGAATGAGCGGACCTAATCCTCATGATTATATAACTCTCGAAGAATCGGCACATATCATCACAAACCATGTGCCGGAAGGTATAAAAATTGCGGTGCGTCACAATTTTCCACCGGCTATTGTCCAATTTATCCGTACGCATCACGGGAAAGGCAAAGCAAAATATTTTTATAACACATTCAAAAATAAATTTCCCGACAAACCTATTAATGAGGCGGTTTTTACCTATGATGGTGAAAATCCGGATACCCGCGAAACAGCGCTTATAATGATGGCTGATTCCATAGAGGCGGCGTCAAGAAGTTTAGAAGACTATTCGGAAGAATCTCTTAAAAATCTTATAGATAAGATAATTGACGGACAAATAGCTGATGGACTGCTTGCCAATGCTCCACTTACATTCAAAAATATCCTGGAAATTAAGCAGGTATTCCTCGAAAAATTGCTGTCAATATACCATTTTAGGATAAAGTATCCGGAAGAGAAAAAATAACCTGTTTTTCTGTCTTATTGGAATAGAATTTCAATTTAACAGATGCTCATTTCAATCAAAGAGCCATAAAATTCAGATACTTTCACTATTTCGACTAACTTTTAATATAGATTAACTTAAATGCGAGATATTTTTAATATAAATTAACTTGGATGTAATATGAATTATATTGTATCTTTGTTGCGCAGAGAAGAGAGTAAACATTTATTAATTTAATTTATTATTTAAAATGAAAAAAACATTTCTAATTACAGTAACCCTCGTGGTCGCATTAGTGCTACTAACTAATGTGAAAGTGAATTTGAGTACGGCGAACGATGCTTCGTTGTTTACGATCGGAAAGGCGGAAGCGCTGGCCGAAGTCAAGAATGTTCGCAATTTGGACAATGCTCTGGACATTGTTCTAAAATTGAACGGTGTGAGATTCAATTCCATATACGACAACGCCGAACGTATAGGTTTTGACCTGGCAGGAATGAAGGAGATACTGCCCAATGTCACCGATGGAACTTATTTAGCTGGTGACGCGCTTATTCCTATTGTATCAAACGCTATTAAGGAACAACAAACGATCATTGAGAGACAGCAGGAGAAGATCTACGAACTGAAAGATTTGCTGAAATTAGTCGTTGCCAGGAGTCCTGGTATTGAGTTGCCCGATGTTGATGATGAAGAACCGGCGGATCTTGATGATGAAGAGGAACCTACCGATCTGTGGAAAGGAAAGAACACCCATTATATTGACAATGCTCTGAGTATTGTCCTGAGATTGCGTGGTGTGATCTACAATCACATTTACGATCTCACCGAAAGGGATATCTTTGGTTTCCTTGGAAGTGAAGTTATGGAGATATTGCCGAGCCCGGGCATTGTTTTCCAAGACGATGAAGGGTATTTCGGAATCGGCTATGCCGGATTCTGTCCCATTTTAAATAACGCCATCAAGGAACAACAGGCAATAATTGAAAAGCAGCAAGAAGATCTCGAAGAGCTGAACGGTTTGTTGCAATACGTTGTTGCCAGAAGTCCCGGTATTGAGTTGCCCGACATTGAAGAAGACTCTGTGGATGTTGATGAGGAGGATACTGTCTTTGTGTGGAAAAAGAACGTTCGTTATTTGGATAACGCTATTGATATTGTCAAGAAGTTACACGGAGTAGTTGACAAGAGTTACGGGCGAGACTTCTATGGTTTTTCCGTGGGGGAATTGTGGGAAGTTGAGCCTGCCACTCTCGTCGGAAGTGCAGAACTTGAGAAATCGTCTTATTTCTGTCATGACGGGTTTTCACCCATTTTTGTAAATGCTATTAAGGAACAACAAGCAATAATTGAAGAGGAGAGCAAGGAGATTGACCGGCTAAGAGGGTTGCTTCAATATGTTGCCAAAAGCATTACAGACGTGCCTTCTGTTGAAGTTCCAAAGGCTGTTCTTTCCCAAAACACTCCTAATCCTTGGAATGGGACGACAGAAATCCGTTACACCTTACCGGAAGGCTCAACAGAGGCGGCTATATATGTTTCGGACATTTCGGGTAGGCTTTTGAAGACGATTCCTGCGACCGATTCCGGATCTGTTTGGTTGAATGATTCCGACTTAAAGGCGGGTATTTACACCTA
>JAIRMF010000016.1 GCA_031258895.1 Dysgonamonadaceae bacterium
GGTGAGCATGTCTTAAATATCAGTAGAAAATGCGTCTTTAAGTGGGACGGAACAAAGTGGATAGACCTCTGTCTTGCGGAAAAAGACCTTGAATCTTTCTCTTTCGGTAATACTGCCTGTTTTTCCACCGGCGTAACGAGCGACGACAACCTTAAATTCACCGCCAAAGCCGACCCGAACGCCGAGGCGTACGAGTTCTTGGCGTCAGGCTCTTCGAAAGGCGTACACAGTGACAACAGCATAACATTCGCCGAAGCAAAAACCGATGTTACCGTCAAATATTACTATCCTACGGATTTCCTTAAGCCGAAGATGATAGACGTTGCGGGTTCCAGCTCATGGAAATATGGTTCTGAAAATAGCTCCACCAATGTTACTATCGCTGATTTTAAGATGGGAGAGACAGAAGTTACACAGGCTCAGTTTGAGTATGTGATGGGAGAAAATCCCTCCGACTTCCGGTGCGGTGGTAACGACAATGCCAAAACCTATGCTAATAAAGGTAATGCGACTTCGGATTTGCCTGTCGAAACCGTTAACTGGTATCATGCTATCGCTTACTGTAACAAGTTAAGTATTCGTGAAGGAAAGCAACCGTGTTATGCCGTCTATGGTATATCAGCTTGGGTAGAGTTAGATTACGGAAACATTCCCACAAGCGATAATTCCGACTGGAATGCCGCCACTTGCGATTTCAGTAAGGATGGCTATCGTCTTCCGACCGAGTCTGAATGGGAATATGCCGCTCGCGGCGGAAAGAATCCAACAACTACTTATCTCTATGCCGGCGCCGGCAGCGGCAATAATGCCGACAACGCTGCTCTTTGCACGGTTGCGTGGTTTAGCGGCAATAACGAAACAAATACCACTTGCAACGGCACAGCCAGCGATATTTACGGCGCAAAGCCCGTAAAAAAGAAAACAGCCAATGATCTTGGCCTTCACGATATGAGCGGGAATGTTTATGAATGGACTTGGAGCGGGAATAGCGACGCCTTTCCCGCAGCTACACCATCCAATGCAGTGCAGGTTTCGGGTCTTAATCGCGTCTATCGCGGCGGCAACTGGAACGTTAACGAGTCCTCCTGCCGCGTCTCGTATGGCAGCCACTCCAGCAAGCACTACCGGAACGACAAGATCGGCTTCCGGGTTGCATGTAAAGGGGATTAAAAAAAATTCGTTTTATCATTGGTTTATAATGAAAGGGCGGCTGTCTTTGGACAGTCGCCCTTTTCGTTATCGAAGAAAGAGACTTACTTGTCGTCCCACTTATTCGTATGTGCTCAAGTCGATGGCGATGTATTGCACACGTCTTTCGCCCGGATAAAGCCCCTTTATGAAGAGACCGCGTTCGTCCGGCGCTTCTTTTAACAGTGTTTCGACGGTCTGGTAAAGGTCGCTCTCGGTGGTTATGCGGGTTTCGTTTGCCGTGAGTATGATGAAACCGCCCTTTATGCCGGCTTCCTTCAGTTTACCGTTTTTAAGGTTTGCTACTTCTATCCCGAAATTGATACCAAGCTGTATTTTTTTCTCACGGCTCAGCGCCTTGAACGTAGCGCCGAGTATGTCTGAAGGCGACCGGTACTTTATCGCTTCGGTAGTACCCTGATCGTTGGTGAGTTCAACGGTATACTGTTTGGTCGATTTACCGCGCCTTACCCGTACCTCTACCTTATCGCCCGGGCTGTGACGCCTGAGTTGCGCTTTCAATTCCCCGAGATTCTTTATCTTGCTGCTGTTGACGTCGGTTATAACGTCGCCTACCTGGATACCTGCCTTCTGAGCCGGACTGTTTGACGAGGAAAAACTTTTGATATAAACGCCGCCTTCCGTTTCCTTCAGCTTTTCATATATCTGCGGGTTGTCCTGTCCGTCCATCTCCTGCATCGACAAATCACGTGTTTCAATACCAAGTATGGCGCGCTGGACGACGCCGTATTCCCTTATGTCCGAGACAACTTTCTTTGCTATGTTGATAGGTATGGCGAATGAATATCCGATGTAACTTCCGGTTTCGGATACCAGCGCCGCATTGATACCTACAAGTTCTCCTCGTGTATTTACCAAAGCTCCGCCGCTGTTACCTGGATTGACTGCAGCGTCGGTCTGGATGTATGATTCTATCTTTTCCTGCTGCATATTCAATCTGCTGCGGCTGTAATTTGTTGTGAGGTCTCCCCTGCCCACTGCGCTGACAATACCCGCAGTAACGGTCGATGTAAGGTTGAGGGGATTACCGACGGCAAGCACCCATTGTCCGACTTTCAGGTTATCCGAGTCACCGAACGGAAGGACATGCAGCATTTTACCGTCTACCTTAAGCAGGGCGATATCGGTAGCGGCGTCACTGCCGACGAGCTTGGCTTTGAAAGTTTTGTTGTCGTTGGTCGTTACCTCTATTTCATCGGCGCCGTCTATCACGTGGTTATTGGTGATGATATATCCGTCGTCGGAGATTATCACGCCGGAGCCGAATCCGACACGCTGACTGTTAGGGATGATTCCGCCGCCACCGAAAGGCCCGAAGAAGAATTCGAACGGATCGATGTATTGTCGTCCCCTGTTGTTTTGTGCAGGTTTCACGATGGATTTGATATGCACTACGGCATTTACGCTTTGTTCCGCAGCGAAGGTAAAATCCGTATTTTCGGCGGCCTCGGCGTATGCGGCGAGTTTGAGGTTTGTCCGGTCGAATCCTGTTGTATTGTTGGCCGGTGTTTGTGCCGTACTTCGTACACTGTTCATGTGCGAGTATGTGATGGTGGTTACGAGCGCACTTAGGAAGCTGACAAGCGCGAAGCTGATAATTAATTTCCAAGTTTTCATAATTCGTTTTGTAATGTTTTAAGTTATGATTTATATGTTTGAATTCAGTACTGACCGTTTGCCGGTCGGTGTTGCGTGTACAAAAAACGTACAAATCACGGTTGTGTTATGTTTTTATGGTTATTTAACTTCGGTAAGAATCTTAGCGGGGCGGTTTATGTCATTATGACAGCGGCCGCAGGGTTAAGTTTCCGTTCTAAAAAGAACAGAATTAACGGCGGAAAATATCCCCGTAAATCACAAACTTAAATCGAAAACGTAACGACCGGCCCCAACAGTGATAACTGTACGGTCGCCAATCTCCCGAACAGTGTGAACGCCGCGCGAGGAAGAAAGCGGAACTCCCGACTCCATAACGCCGGATGACAAAGAAGGTAATGTAATAACGCCGTCAAGCCCGACGGGAATCTCAATGCAATAGCTGACACGAGAAGAATCCCGACGCCAACCGCTCCTAACCATTCCGTACGGCGTATCAACCCCGCCATCAACAAAAGTAAGGCGGGAAACAAGATGGGGAGTGACCATAACACGGCGATCCGAAGCCGCAAACTCAATACCCGACAGGCCCTTCAAAAACCACGCGGAAATGCCGGCGTAACTCGTGTGCGTAAACGCCGTATTCGAGTTCGCAATCTCCCAGGTCTCCGGAAATACATTACAACCGCTCTCGATAAAATACCCATAACCCGGATAAGTCCTCCGGGAAAGGACACTATCCAACAGCTCATAGAAACCATCGTACCGAAGAATCGTTTTGTAAAACGGATAACGCCCAAAACTCCCAACATTAATGTACGGATGAGCCCCACTCAAGTCGTCAGCCAAATGACCCAAAACGCCGGCAACAAGAGAATCGGGAACAAGACCGGCATAAAGAGCGCAGGTCGTCCGAACCTGGTCGCCGTTGAGATAAATACCACTGCGAGGATCGTAATAAATGTCGTGAAGCGAACGCCGTAAAGTGTCAAGACGGTCACAATAAACCGCAGTATCAACACCAAGCCCGCCGCACGACACAATGTCA
This sequence comes from Dysgonamonadaceae bacterium, assembly GCA_031258895.1. Lineage (GTDB taxonomy): Bacteria > Bacteroidota > Bacteroidia > Bacteroidales > Azobacteroidaceae > Azobacteroides. Next base: position 3,854 of record JAIRMF010000016.1, read on the forward strand.
AGGTAATGACGCAAAGAAATCGCATACACACAATTGTTAAAGAATAAAGCCTCCTCACTCTCCCCGTACTCAAACACAGGACCGGGCGCAACCCAATCACCAAGGAAATAACCGTGCCGACCGTACCGCGTGAGAACCCCATCTCTGACGTGAGACGACAAAAACTCCAGCCAACGACGACCCACAGCCTCCGCAGAACGCAAAACCGTCGTGTCACCGTACTTGCGAAAGTGCTCAAGAGCAATATTCATCCCCGCAGTACCGTTAAGAACGCAGCCGTACATAATACTTATCTGGGGCGCAACATTATTAATGAAGCCATCCGAACGCTGAACGTCCGCCCAATCACGAAGATTCTTGACATAATACGCACCCGACTCGAAGCACGGCAAACCAAGGCCCCAGGTCGTCTGATAAGCCCCCTCAGGCCCGTAACCAAGCCGCTCACGGTTCGGACAGTCGACGATAACGCCCTCAGTGTGGCACATCTCAAATGTACTAAGGTCGGCCTCGAAAATCCTGTTGTATAAAGTGTCCGAACACGAAAACACAGCCGTCCGACAGGGTGCGCTGGAAATCGCATAACCCGTTACATCACACAAATCAGGTGCGCTACGCAAACCCCTGAAATGAATGTACCGGCCGGAAAAATAATTGAAACGGTTGCGAAACACCTCGCCATCCTCACCACGAGCTATGTAAACCTGACCCTGCCGGTGATCCTCAACCGTCTCGTCGCCAACACGACCGGAAGGATGCAGATCCTGACCATTATGCGTTGCGTACGTCTTCTCCGAAACTGAAATCCAGACAGTGTCCCCCCACCGCAAACCACGAAACTTAGCCTCAAGATAACCCGTGAAATGTTCCCCCATATCAACACGAAAAAACCCCGGAACTGTGTCAGTCACCGACTTGGCAGCGATAGCCCTCCTGATTGTAGATTGGTCCGTCAACTGAGAAGAAAGAATAACCGGCCCGCCATCCCCCCGCAAAGGGCTGACAACATCCGCATTAACCCAACCGCCGTCGTCAAAGCTCAGACCGTTCCATTCCTCCGTATAAGCCCTCCCGTCAACCTGCTCGCCTCCCATATCCATGAACCTGTATCCGCCTGTATAACCACTGTAACTCTCCGCACATTTCCACGTACTGTCGGTAACAAACGAAAACGCCCCGCCACCGTCCGTATCACCGCTCACCCTAATCAGTAAAGCCTGATTAACCAACGGAGCAAAATAATTGTTCCGCGTCCAGCCGGCGCCATACCACACAGCAATGACGTTCCTGCCCTCACTCAAAAGAGGCGCAATGTCATACGTGACGTACAACACTCGCCTGTCGTTCCGAGAAACAGCAGGGGCAAGTACACGACAATCAGCCTTCCTGCCGTTAACGTAAAGCTCGTGGTACCCCTGAGAGGCAACAAAAGCAAATGCCGTACCCGGCTTCCGCTCAATATTAACCTCCTTGCGAAACCAAATATGCCTCTCCGGCGCCGCCGTAGGATGCTTTATCCATTGCCCATCCCAATCCGCCTCATCAAGCAGCCCAACAGAAAAACGCCCGGTACGACTCCAGGCCGAAACCCGTCCGTCCATGTCCCAAACCTGTACCTTCCAGTAATAATTACCGCCGGATCTGAGTGTGTCACCTGAAAATGCAACCAAATGAGACCGGTCGGAATCGACCCGCCCACTGTCCCAAATATCAGCATGGTTCTTTCTAAGGCTCTCATCCGAGGTGGCGACAAGGATCCTGTACGCAGTCTGTCTCTGTCCCCTGATAAGTTTCCCGTTACTGACCTTCCACGAAAATCGAGGCCTCCCGGCGTCGATCCCAAGAGGGTCGGTCAGATATTCACAGGTAAGGTCGTATACCGTAATAGCGTGTTCCGTACAAGAACAAAATATAAAAAACGCGAACGCCAAGTGCAGTGCAATGCTATCGTATCTTCTAAATATCATAACAAGATTTTTTACAAAGGTAGTAATAATTTATCCCTCCGTGAAACTAAAAACACCCCCGTAAAACAGGAAATCCTGAGAATTACAATATTTTTTTCACTGCAATTATTCGGTATATACCCCTCCAAATTACTTAAATTGGTAACACGTCAGGAAAATATTG
>JAIRMF010000066.1 GCA_031258895.1 Dysgonamonadaceae bacterium
GGTTAAGTCCGACGATCGCGTTCTTGAAATCGGATGCGGCAGTGCGGGCGTACTGTCTGCTTTTCTTGAGCGCGGATGTTCCGGCGGCGCCGGTGTTGATATTTCGGAACACAATATTGCTGTTGCAAAGAAAAAGCTTGCCGGCAGAAAAGATGTGATTCTCCTGGCGAAAGATATTTACAAAATAGATGTTGAAACGGATTTAGACGGAAAGTTCGATATTATAGTCTTGAAGGATGTGATTGAGCATATTCCGAACCAAGAGCAATTAATTTCCCAACTCAAAAGCTTACTTCGTCCCAACGGAAAAATATTTGTAGGTTTTCCACCATGGCAAATGCCTTTTGGAGGTCATCAGCAAATATTGCAGAGCCGTGTGCTGTCGCGAATACCTTACTTACATTTGTTACCGACGCCTGTTTATAGATGGGTAATGCGCCTTTTTAATAATTATTCCTTTGTGAAACCCCCAACACCATTGGGGGATTCCCCAACACCATCGGGGGATTCTTCAACGCCGTTAGGGGATTCTTCCGCTCCGCTGAAGTCTTCTTCAATGCCGCTGAAGTCTTCTTCAACGCCGCCGAAGTCTTCTTCAATGCCGCTGAAGTCTTCTTCAATGCCACCGAAGTTTTCTTCAATTGAAAAAAAGTTTTCTTCAACCCAGGAAGAGGAACTTATCCAAATCAAACAGACGGGTATATCAATAGAGAGGTTTGAACGTATCGCAAAAAACGCGGGTTATAAGGTGATTAACCGCCAGTTTCATCTTGTTAATCCGATTTATCAATACAAGTTCGGTATGAAAATGCGGAAACAGTATAAGTTTATTTCCGCTATCCCATATATTCGAAATTTTCTGACTACCAGCGCATTTTATTTAATTAAACCAAAATGAAAATGAAAAGTTACTTGATAACCGGAGGAGCCGGTTTTATCGGCTCAAACTTTGTGAAATATATTCTGGAAAAATATCCTGAAATTCGGATACTCATACTCGATGACCTGACTTATGCCGGCAATCTGGGCACAATCAGCGAAAATCTGAATGACCCCCGTCTTAAATTCGTAAAAGCGAATATCACCGATAACACGGCTGTTCGGACAATCTTTGAAAAGGACAGGATTGACTATCTTATAAATTTCGCCGCCGAAAGCCACGTTGACCGCAGCATAGAGAATCCGCAGCTTTTCCTCGAAACCAATATCCTCGGCACGCAAAACCTGCTCGAAACGGCCCGTAAATTCTGGACCGCCGGCAAGGATGAAAACGGTCGTCCCGTTTATCATGAAGGAGTAAAATTCCTTCAAGTTTCAACGGACGAAGTCTATGGCAGTCTGGGCGAAACAGGCTATTTCACGGAAAACACCCCCCTGTCCCCGCGAAGCCCCTATTCGGCGTCGAAAGCTGCGGCCGACTTTATAGTACTTGCCTACGCCGAAACATACGGCATGCCGGTAAACATTACTCGCTGCTCCAACAACTATGGCCCTTATCACTTCCCTGAAAAACTTATTCCCCTGATTATAAAAAATATCCTTGAAGGGGAAAAATTGCCCGTTTACGGCGACGGATCCAACGTCCGCGACTGGCTTTTCGTTGAAGACCATTGCAAGGCGATTGATATGGTTATTGCCGGAGGAAAGTTAGGACAGGTGTATAACGTCGGCGGACACAACGAGATGAAGAATATAGACATCGTGAAACTTACCATTTCAACAGTCCGCCGCCTGATTGAAGAAAACTCCGAATACCGCAGCGCACTTAAAACCGATATCGAAAATATCAACGAGAATCTTATTACTTTCGTAAAAGACCGACCCGGCCACGACCTGCGCTATGCCATAGATCCTACTAAAATTACCGATGAACTCGGCTGGATTCCCGAAACCCGCTTCGCAGACGGAATAGTAAAAACTATTCGCTGGTACCTCGAAAATCAGGACTGGGTCAAAGACGTTACCTCCGGTGATTATCAGAAATACTATGAACAAATGTACGGGAATCGATGATTACATTTGCTCCGCAACAAGATTCACAATCTTCACAGGGCCGAGTAACCCGGCGGGAAGCAGTTTTGAATCCTTGTTGAAATAATACCACGGAGTGAATGTTTTGCGATCCTTTGACGGGCGCGGCTCGTCTTTCACAAACCAGTCCGGCAGGCGTCTCATCGCGCGCAAACCCTGATTACGGTCCGTCCATTCAAAATCTTCTTCATGTTGTTCATCACCGATAAGACGGTTAACCCAGGTGTTTGTTACTTTTATTTTCAAATGATTATTACCCGGTTTCAGATACTCGGTAATATCGGTTTTGAACGGTGCAAACCATAACGTGCCGGCGTCCCGTCCGTTGATTTCTATGGCCGCCATATCGTAAACCGTACCAAGGTCAAGCACAACGCGCCTGCCTGAAGAAATGTCGGTTTTGCCGATTTTCAACGTTTTCTCGTACACAGCAGTTCCGGAAAAATATTTAATAGCGAAATCATCCTGACGGCTAAAATCCACAAGTTGAGGGAAACGCGTAGAGAACGGCGCTTCCTTTGTTTGAGGCAGGAACGTTACAGACCAGTCTCCCGATACTTCGGTCGATTTTTCGCTTACGGTTTTGTATACCGGTGATTTTTTGTATTTAGTCCTGTTTGCGGGGAAGATCACAAACAAAGAGCCATCCTTACTTAATTCAAGATCTATCAGTATTTTCGTACTGTCTTTGTCGCGGAGATTGCCTCCATATTGGCTGATGGTACCTCCATATGCGTCCCAGATTTCAGGTTGACGTCCGGACACGGGAAGCTCGAACGTTTTCAACTGTGCCTCTTTACCTGTGTTACGAATAAAAAATATTTCCGCTTCCGGAGTACGGCGATTCAGTACACTATCGTTGCGCGAGACAAACGAACCTTGTTGAAGCAGCATTTGGCAACGCGAAAGGTAAGTAAAAAATGCCTTGCCAGGTTCAAACCACGTCTGATTACGGCTAAAATGTGTACCATAATGGGCAAATCCCCAACCGGGCTGATATTTATCGCTGAAAGGATTATGCGCCCAGGAATGAAGGTAATAACGGTTTATGCCGTAATTATAGCCCATATCGGCAGGTCGCTTCAGCATCGCAGGGGTTTCCGTATAACGGCAAGTTGCCTCCATTCCCGTAAACGCTTCGGCGCCATAAATCCGCTTACCGTATTTCGCCGCCGCCTCGACGAGTTCATCGCCTCTGTCTATACTCCGGCTGTGAACCCAGAATTCCGATACGGGAACGTCGGAAATAGCAACACCTTCCGACGTATCGAACGGCTGACCCCCGATGCTGGGATACGGTTCCCAATATAACAGGAATCCCGCCTCATTGATCATTTCTTTTCCTATCGAATAACAGTCAAGGAACAGGCGGTTTGTCACGTCTTCCCAATCACCGACAAACACTGCCGAACGCTGCGAGATGCCATGCGGACGACGAAGACTGTTGTTGCGGAGTTTTATTATACTGTCGCCATGCGAGTATGCAAGAGCCAACTGTCGTACCGGATCATACCCTTTTATGCGGATAAAATCCTTACGGAAGTTGGGCGACCAAATCTGAAAACCGGCTTCATAACTATCTATCCATATCTGGTCAAAAGTCGTACCGATATACTCCTTAAAACGTTCCTTCAAGGGAGTTAGTACGCCTTTCCAGTGCAGACGGGCAGCTATCGGGTTCATTTTGTCCGATTCGAGCGCTTTGTCGGCTACATCATCAGGCGTGGGGTGAGAACGCGCGAAAGTTGGGAAATATCCGATGCGAAAAATTTTCCATCCGCCCTTCGGTGCATTCCATATAAGTTTGCCGTCATCTTTGGACAGGAGGTCGGTAATGTCGATCAAATCTCCGGCGTCAACATCGCATAGTTCGGGAACAGCTAACACTGCCTCGTCGCGATAATATGCTTCACCTTCCATGCCGGCAGCGGGATTAGGAAGAGTAATGCTTACCCTTTTCCCGCCTTCGACGCTCGTATGGCTAAACCAAATGGTTTGCATACCATATTCGGGTGTGATCCACGGTCCGCCGGTCGACGACCAACCGGGAGTATTGTGTATCCCGACTTTCATGTCAAGCCGTTCGGCCTCTCTAAGCGCGTGACCGAGTGCGCTCCAGTATTTTTCGCTACGGTATGTCTGGTCTTGCCAAGGATTGTACGATGGGTCTACCCACGACGGGGCATTGAAAACAACGACCCCGCCTATGCCGGATGCTTTCATCGCTTCGAGGTCACGGGTTATGCCTTCCTGTGAATAATTGGCGCCAAGCCAGTGCCACCACGCGTAAGCATGGTATTTGCCGCCGGGGCAGGCAAACTGTGCGGCAAGGCTTTGGAGGGTTTCCGGCTTATCGTCCTGTGCAGAAGCCTGCAAGGGATTTATCAGAATCAGCAAAAGCTGCAATAGAAATATATTCTTCATATAGTAATTTGATTTTTTCGTGCAAAAGTATAAGACAGTTACAAGTAACTGCCTTGATTCGAGGAGAGGGATTCAGACCGAAGCATCGCTCCAAACGTATCTATATTCAGACATTGCTCCAATCTTACTTCACCGACCATAGTCCTTACAAGCGCGGTCAGATGCGCGCCCGAATTGAGCGCCAAACCAACGTCACGCGCCAAAGCCCGTATATATGTTCCTTTACTGCATACTATCCGTAATTTCAGTTCATCCGGACTGAATGTCAGCAGTTCTATTTTGTCAATTATAAGTTTTTTGGGTTTCAGGTGGACTTCTTCTCCTCGACGAGCAAGTTTGTAAGCATGGTCGCCGTTGACTTTGCAGGCGGAATAGGCGGGAGGTATCTGTTCTATTGCTCCTGTGAAATTTTGAAGAACCGACTCTGTCGTTTCCCGTGTAATATGGCTATTAGGGTACCTGGCGTCGATTTCGGTTTCGAGGTCAAAGGAAGGTGTTGTCGCTCCCAGGCGGAGGGTTGCTATGTATTCTTTGGTTTGAGCTTGCAGTTCGCCGATGAGTTTTGTAGCGCGACCGGTACAGACAATCATTACTCCGGTTGCGAGCGGGTCGAGAGTTCCTGCGTGTCCTACTTTCAATTTTTTAATTTGCAGATGTTTGCAGATGGTGTAGCGAATTTTGTTCACCAAGTCAAAGGAGGTCCAGTGAAGTGGTTTATCGAGGTACAGTATTTCTCCTTTTTCGAAGTTCATATTTCCGGTTGAAGGTTACAGAGCATAAGGATCAGTATTATTGCACCTGTGGCGATGCGATAGTAACCGAATGCTTTGAATCCGTGTTTAGTCAGGAAGTCTATGAAAAATTTTATCGCGACCATTGCTACAAGGAACGCTACTATATTTCCTACGATTAACAGATTGAGATTATCCACAAGCAATTCGCGACTGTCAGGGTCTGTTATCAGTTTGAGGAGTTTATAGCCCGATGCGGCGGCCATTGTCGGTACGGCGAGGAAGAAGGAGAATTCTGCGGCGTTTTTCCTTGTCAGTTTTTGCGACATTCCACCTGCTATTGTTGCCATCGAACGCGAGACGCCGGGAATCATCGCGATACATTGGCAGAGGCCTATCACGAGGGCTTTTTTACCGGTTACGGTTTGGGTCTCGGATGTTTCGTGAAATATTTTATCTAAGAACAGCATAAATATTCCGCCGAGGATAAGCATTACGGCGACAACCGTAACATTTTCGAGCAATTCATCTATTTTATCGCCTAACAGGAATCCGAATATTACTGCCGGAAGGAATGCGATGAGCAGTTTGCGGTACAGGTCGAGCGACCGTATAAATTGTTTCCGGTACAATACCGGTACCGAAAGCACGGCTCCAAACTGAATGATGACGATGAACGCTTTTATAAACTCGTCACTTTTCAAGCCGAGCAGGCTTTGGGTTATTATCATGTGTCCGGTGCTTGAGACGGGCAGAAACTCGGTCAGGCCTTCGACGATCGCTATTAAGATACTTTGCAACAGATCCATTTTTACCGGGTTTTGGGGTATTTATTTTCCGGATTTCCAGGTTTCCTCATGATAGCGAAGATGACTGTGATGAATCCTGCCATCGTGACGATTGGAGCTATGATTATTCGTCGGGCGCTGAATATTTCAGGATTAAATCCTGTTTCTTCTGTTGTTTCCGCTCCTGACATCAACACGAATCCGACTATTATCAATACTATCGAGATGGCGAGAAGGACGAAATTCTCTTTACCGAATACAAATTCTTTTTTGTTCATAATTATCTTTCTGTTGTTGTGTATTTATTTTGATTGATTTTTCCTGATATTCAGGTCGGCGACATATATCAGCATATTGGGGTTTATTTTATGGAAACGGAACTCACCTTTCACGCTTTTGGAGTGTTTTGACGGCGGAATATTGACCGACTTCGAATAACAGCCGTTCACTTTGATTGTATCTTTGAGGACAATGATGGTGTCTTGACAATCTATTTGCAGGTTTATTCCGGCATTTGCAGAGTTTGATATTCCGAACATTTTAAGGGACACTGTGTAATTTCCTTCTTCCATTTTGCAGGTTGTATCGGATATGAAACGGTATGTATTTTCCGACAGGTCGAAGGGAAAGATAAAGAAGTTGCGTTGATCAATCCTGGGGTTATTTTCCGTACTTTTCCTCAATTCTCTTTGGGCGATGGAGTCCGACAGTTCACGTTTTGTGTTTGTTATCAGTTGGGCATATTTCTCGGATATACTTTCGTTGATTTTCACGTATTTGTCGAGGTTAGCGGCGTAATGGGAAAGTGACTTTTCGAGCGATTCGGGCGTTATGTTATGTTTTTCATGAGTCTTTGCGAGGAGTTTGGTTTTTTGTTCGGGATTCTCTTTGTATTGGGTATTATTTTCTTTGAGTTCTGCGTCGGACAGGTACAGATCAAAGAGGACGGCCTCCATTTTGTCTTCGGACAACACGTTTGGAGGTCTGTTATCACAGCAGTACATTGTAGCGATCATGAGCAAGAGGACATGTTTCCGCACATCAACTTTGTATTTTGATTTTACGCTTCTTGGAATTTGCCCCGAATGTTTTCCTGTAAAATATGATCAGGATACCGAGTCCTACGGTTATTGAGGCGTCGGCCACATTGAACACCCAACAGAAGAATTCGAATTCTTTTCCTCCGATGACCGGGATATTTTGCGCCCAATTGAAACTAAATATCGGGAAATAGAACATATCTACTACTTTTCCGTTCAGCCAGCTGCCGTATCCGCCGCCTTCGGGGGGGAGGAAGGTTGCTATGTTTGAGGGAGTGCTTTCACCGAAGGCCACGCCGTAGAAGACGCTGTCGATGATATTTCCGACAGCGCCTGCGAAGATCATTGCGATGCAGACTATGTATCCTGTTTTGTGCTTTTTTCTAACTATCCATACGAGGTAGCAAGCTATAAGGATGCAGGATGTGATTCTGAATATGGAGACGGCTGTCTTGTTGAAGACGTCTATGCCCATCGCTATTCCGTTATTTTCCACGAAGTATATCTTGCACCACTCGGTTATTTCGATACTTTCCAGCAGTTTCATGTTCGTCTTCACGACGATTTTCACTGTCTGGTCGATCAACAGGATGGTTAGTATGACGGCGACGGCTATTGGCGCTTTACTTTTCATCTCGGGTCATTGTCACTGTTTTTGGCCTCTATACTTAGTGTTGCGTGCGGCACTGCTCTGAGTCTTTCTTTCGGTATCAGTTTTCCTGTTTTCCTGCATATCCCATAAGTTTTATTTTCTATTCTAACGAGGGCTGATTGCAGACTCTGTATGAATTTCATTTGCCTTTGTGCCATTCTTCCCGTTTCCTCTCTCGATAGAGTTGAGGCCCCTTCTTCGAACACTTTGAAAGTTGGCGCTGTGTCCGTCACGTCGTTTCCTTCGGTGTTTGTTATTGTACTCTTGAGGAAGTTGTAGTCGTGTTTTGCGGCTTCGAGTTTTGCCATTACTATTTGACGGAACTCTTCCAGTTCTTCATCCGAATATTTTGTTTTCTCGTTCATATTAAATATAGATTTGATTGAAGGCACAAAGATACTGCTTTTTTATAAAATACGGACATTGATTCGTGATATATGATGTATTACGGCGGAACATCATTCA
>JAIRMF010000070.1 GCA_031258895.1 Dysgonamonadaceae bacterium
GAATATGCTGCTCGCGGCGGCGTAAAGAGTCAGTCAAACACGGGTAGTCATACTTATGATTATGACTATGCCGGCAGCAACACTATTGGTAATGTTGCCTGGTATGACGGCAATAACAACGCAAGTGGCAATCCAGCCAACGGTATTTACGGCCCTAAGCCAGTAGCACAGAAACTTCCTAATGAGCTTAGGTTGTATGATATGACTGGTAATGTTTTGGAAAGGTGTTGGGATCGGAACACTCAGATGGACTACTCATCAACAAAATCCATATTTTACGCATCTGACCAACCTTACGGCCCTGATACGGGGGATTATCGCGCCAATCGCGGCGGCAGCTGGTTCAACGGAGGGTCCTTCTGCTACGTCTCGATGCGGGGCTTTTTGGAATACTCCCATCGCGACGCCGACGACGGTTTCCGTGTTGTCGCGAATATAGTTCCCGCGAGTGAATAAAAAGATTTTGTTTTTTATTGGTTTATAAATGGTTTTATTGATGGTAAGGCTGCCCGTGACGGGTAGCCTTGCTTATTAAAGGGAAATTCGAAATCTATACGGTATCGTCCTAAGGCCTGCTCTTTACCGTTATCTGATTCTTAAAAACCTTCAAAACTTCAACCTCCGTACCCTCGTCAACAAACCCCTCAAAAGTCTTCGCCTCAATAGTTATGCCGTTCACACGAACTTTCCCTACCGGATTGAGACGCGAAACGGTAAAACCCGTGTCGCCCACCTTAACCGGAGGCGTCCCCTCCGTAACCGTCGAATCAATATTGGTCTTCAAAGAAATAGCGTCAAGTGCACGGGACTTCACAAGAAACGTAAACGAAACCCCGATAACAACCAACATCGCAATAAGAGTGACAACGCCGGCAACCGTCCCAATGCTGTGAAACGCAAAGTATACGCCGGCAAACGAAAACGCTATCCCCGCAACACCCGCCAAAGTAAAACCCGGTATCAGAAATATCTCCGCCAAAATAAGCAATACCCCCGCCAGGCACAAAACCGCTAAAATGATAATATCCATATATGAAAATGATGTTCGTTTAACCGTAAAGACAGTGCAAAAGTAGAGAAAAAATGCCGCGCAACAAAAACACGTCCCGAATCACCCTCCCAATATCCTCTCCCTCGCCTCCATCAGCCTCTCTTCCGTCGCACAGAGCGAAATGCGTACATACCGTTCGCCACCGGAGCCGAAGACCAGACCGGGAGTGATAAAGACACGGCAGTCGTAAAGAATCCTGTCGGCAAAATGTCCGCTCTGTTCGTAACCCTCCGGTATCCGTCCCCAAAGGAACAAGCCCGACTGCTTCGGATCAAAAACGCATCCGAGCGCCCGCATAACCTCCTCCGCCGCACGACGACGACCGCCGTAAACAGCATTAATCGAACCGTACCAGGAATCGGGAACATTAAGCGCCTCAACCGCAGCCAACATCATCGGACGGAACTGTCCGCTGTCGATATTGCTCTTCACCTTCAATATCCACTCGACAAAACGTCCGTTCGAGGCCAACATCGCAATCCTCCAACCCGGCATGTTATGAGACTTGCTCAGTGAGTTCAGTTCGATACAGACGTCTTTCGCCCCTTCCGTCTCAAGAATGCTCAGCGGATGGTCGTTCAGGATAAAACTGTAAGGATTGTCATGACAAATCACGATGCGGTGGCGGCGTCCGAAATCAACCAGCTTTTCGAACAGTTCCCTTGTCGCGGGCGCTCCGGTAGGCATGTTAGGATAATTAACCCACATCAGTTTTATACCCGACAGGTCTGTCCGTTCCAACTCGTTGAAATCCGGTTGCCAGCCATTTTCCTCCTTCAGGCTGTACGGAACGATGCGCGCCTCTACAAGACGACCGACGGAAGTATAGGTAGGATAACCCGGATTGGGAGTCAGGACGCCGTCACCGGCATTGAGAAACGTAAGCGAAACATGCAGGATTCCTTCCTTAGAGCCGATAAGAGGCAGAATTTCCGTGTTCGGATCGAGATCGACGCGGTAGCGGCGATGATACCATTCCGAGAAAGAGCGCCGAAGTTCCGGAATGCCGGTGTATGGCTGGTAACCGTGAGTATCTGTCCGTCGGGCTGCCGTGCAAAGCGTTTCGATGGCTTTTTCCGAAGGCGGCATGTCGGGACTGCCGACGCCGAGGTTGATCACATCCATTCCACGAGAATTCATTTCCGCCACTTCTTTCAGCTTGCGCGAGAAATAGTATTCGTTAACCGCGTTGAGACGGTTGGCCGGTTCAATCATTTCCATTCGGTATATTCGCCGAGTATTTTGAGGTCTCTTGTCAACGGTCTTGCGGCGTCGAGTCCCTGTTTGTATTTGAGGATGCTTTTGAATGTCAGGTCGACGTAGAAGAGGTATTCCCATTCCCGTCCGATAATCGGCAGCGACTGTATTTTAGTCAGGCTTATGTCGTAGAAATGGAATATGGTCAGCACTTTGGAGAGGCTGCCTTCGGTATGCGGCAGGTTGAAGACGATAGATGCTTTATTGATTTCCTGTTCGTCGACTATATCGTTGTTTGTTTTGCGGTTTACGAGGATAAGGAATCGTGTGAAGTTTCGTTTATTTGTTTCGATACCTTCTTCGAGCACTTGCAATCCGTAGAGTTCGGCGGCATACCGGCTACATATTGCGGCATGTTTTTTCAGTTTCTTTTCGGCGATCCGTTTGGCGCTTGAGGCAGTGTCGTCACCTTCCACTATTTTCACGTCTGAGAGTTTATCGAGGTATTCTCCGCACTGCATGAGGGCGATTGGGTGTGAGTTTATTTCTTTGATTGTGTCGAGTGTTTCTCCGGGCAGTGTTGCGATGCTATGTGTTATGTGGAGTTTTTCTTCTCCCATTACGGCGAGGTCACTTTCGCGGATCAGTTCGTAGTTTTGCAGCAGGCTTCCTGCGATAGTATTTTCGATAGCCATTATACCTATCGTTTTCGGGTCGCGTTTCACCTCTGAGATCACGTTTCGGAAGTTTTCGCAGGGGAGTATTTCGATATTTTCGCCGTTACGCCGGAAGAATTTTCGTGCGGCCATTTCGTGGTACGCCCCTGCGATTCCCTGTATTGCTACTGTTTTCATTAGATTATGCTGTGAAGTAGGCTGCAAAATTAGTTATTATTTATTGAATTTGAGGTGCTATTGAAAAGATTACGGTTTTTTTCGGGGCATGCCGTCGAAATAATTTTATTTACACACAACCCTGATTCCGATATCGCGGATGCGGTGGTGCGGGTAGTTGTTGCTGCCATACGAAACACGGCACCATTCCTCGTCATTGGTGTAGCTCCAGTGGCCGCCGCGATAGACGCGCAAATTACCCACGGCAGC
>JAIRMF010000044.1 GCA_031258895.1 Dysgonamonadaceae bacterium
GTTGTTTTAAAAGATGTTGAGATTGTCGGACTTGCGGGCGAAGGTAACGCTATCGGTCGTCATGAGGGGCAGGTTGTGTTTACAAAGTTCGCCGCCCCGGGCGATGTTGTGGATATTGAAGTCGGTAAGCGCGGAAAGCGGCATAAGGAGGGGCGGGTTGTGCGTTTTGTGCGCTGTTCCGACAGGAGAGAGCCGGCGTTTTGCAGTCATTATGGGGTGTGCGGGGGCTGCCGGTGGCAGATTGTGCCTTATAACGACCAACTCAAATATAAAGAACAGTATGTGACGGACTGTTTAGAACGAATCGCCAAAGTAGAATTTTCTAAAATACTTCCCATACTCTCATGTGAAGCTATAAGGCGTTACCGCAACAAACTTGAATTCACATTCGCCAACAGGGAGTGGCGTGAAGTCGCCGAAGAGGGCGGGCGAGGCGCATACGTCGAACAAAACGCGCTTGGATTCCACCTCCCCGGCCGCTTTGACAGGGTTTTTAATGTTATGGAGTGCCATCTTCAGGACTCTATCCAGGATGATATCCGCAATGAAATCCGAAGCTTCGCCGATAAGCGTGGATATGAATTTTTTGACCTCCGATTCGGGCGCGGATTCCTCCGTAACATCGTTATAAGAACGTCTTCCACAGGCGAGGTGATGCTGATCGTAGCTTTTGGCCGTGACGATAAAGAGAAAAGGGAGGAGATTCTTCGTCATATAGCGCAAAAATTTCCCGATAACATGTCAATCATATATACCATCAACGAAAAAGCCAATGACTTTCTCGGAGACCTCGACATGGAAGTTTATTTTGGGCGCGGGTTTATTACCGAGCGGCTTGGGGAGCTGCAATTCAGGGTTGGGCCCAAATCTTTCTACCAGACCAACAGCCGACAGGCGGAAAGGCTATACGGAGTCGTCCGCGAATTCGCGCAACTCACCGGCATAGAAACGGTTTACGACCTTTATACCGGCGCCGGTACAATTGCATGTTTCATTGCCAAAGACGCAGAGCGCGTGATCGGAATTGAATACGTGGAAGACGCGGTTGCAGACGCGCGTGTCAATGCCGCACTTAACGGTATCAAAAATGTGTCGTTTTATGCCGGCGACATGAAAAACGTACTCAATGATGAGTTTGTCCAACTCAACGGCGCACCCGACGTAATCATCGCCGACCCTCCGCGTGCCGGAATGACAGGCGCGGTAATCAACGCCCTGATGCGCGCAAATCCGCAAAGGATAGTCTATGTCAGCTGTAACCCTGCGACAATGGCGCGCGACGTCGGGCTGCTCGCGGAAAGGTACGCGGTATCCAAAGTTCAGGCTGTGGATATGTTCCCCCATACTCACCATGTCGAATGTGTAGTGCTGCTAAGTGCGCGCCTGGAAGAGTAAAGTGCGCGCCAGGAGGGTCGAAGTGAGTGTCTAAAGCGGCAGGATGCGAACCTAAAGGGGCATTGTGCGCGCCTAGAGGGACAAAATGCGGAGCGAGAGGGGCGAGGTGATCGCTAAAAAAGGCGGAAAGAGTGTCTGGAGTGGCGAAGTGAGCGCCTAAAGCGACAGAAAGCGCGTGAAGAAAGGCAAAGGGAGCGCTTAAATGGGCGAAGTGCGCATCTCAGGGGGCGAGGTGCGCGTAAAAACAAACAATTCGGCAATTAATGTTGCGAAAGCCAGGAATTATAGTACTGATGCTCCCCCGTAACCTCCCGTCCCAGCCACGCAGGGCGCTCAAACGGCTCGTCCTCCGAGCGTAACTCTATCTCAGCTATCACAAGTCCGGAATGGCGGCCGCGAAACACATCCACCTCTATCGTGTGCAGCCCGTTAGGTACGTAAAACCGCTCCTTCTCCACACAATGCGCGCTAAAAGAAATTATCTCCGCAGCTTCATCCGCCGGAATCAAATACTCATACTCCCGATGCGAAAAACCCCGCGCGTCACACGGCCCCTTAACCGTCAGATATCCCCGCCCGTCCGACAGCCGCACCCGCACAGTTACGTCCGGTCCGCACGCAAGGTAGGCCTGCAAAATTACAGAACTGTGAGTCGCCAAAGGAGAAAAATCCCCCACAACAAGGAACTTACGTTCTATTTCGATAGAGCGGTGTTCCGGCCTTCTATCACTGTGCGGTGGCGCTCCATCGCTGCATACCGGCGCTTCTGCGCCGTATACTATATTATTGTGTGTCTGGTCTAGGCTTGTATTCGCCCCTGCTATATTTGTATCACCGCGTTTCATACGTATTACTGTTTAAAACTGTTAAGTCTCTCCCTGATAAGCGCCTGTATATCGTCGTCTTCGCCCTTATAACTGCCGGACAAGCTCTCCAGGTACTGACGGGCAACAAGCGTCTCGCCGTCGCGTACATATATTTCCGCAAGCAAAATAATACTCCGCGCAAGCCAGTAAACATGAGGAGTGCCGTCCCTAACATACTCCATAATAACACCGCGTGCGTCCTCAATACGTCCGCCGTCAAAATAATATTGCGCAAGCATATACCGACCACGCGCGCCGAAAACCGTGCGAACGTCCCCTGAAAGCGCAAGCAAATCCCCCTCGGCGGCAAGAGAATCGCCCGTAGCAATATATGCCTCAGCCCTGTAACAGCGCGCCTCCTGCAGAACGGCGGCCCCCCCGTCTCCAGCCTCCAACAAAACGTCGGCAGCGGCAATAACGGTATCATATTCTTTAAGGTGGCCAGCCGTACGAACAACGCCCAGCGCTCCAAGCTCGCGGTTCGCCCTGTTCTCCGCGACAGACCGCAGTCTCTCATAGACAGGCAGAGCCTGAGCGTAACGTTTGTCATCATAATAAATACGGGAAAGATATACAAGCGACTCCTCCGTAAACCTGCCCCCAACGCCGCCGACAAGGCGCTCAAACTCGCGCTCCGCAGCGCCAAAATCCCGCTCGTCAAAATACATCCGGCCAAGGTAATAATGAGCCCCGTCGCTAAAAGCGCCGTCAGGATACTGCCCAAGGTAAGATAGCATAGCCGTACGCGCCTTCTGCGGCTCCCCAAGCGTAAACAACCGCTCGGCAGCAAGATAAGTGAGAGAATCCTGTTCGGTAGCGCCAAACGTAACAGCGCCGCCAAGAGACCGAACGTAGTCCGAATAACCTGCAAGATCGTTTTGTTCGAAGTAAACGGACTTTAAATCCTGCACAGCCGTGCGAGACTCCTCACTGCCCGGATAACGCGCAACAACATCCTTATAAGCTGCAACTGCACGGTCAAGCTGCCCGTCATTAAAATAAAGCAAGCCAATCTGAAGCGCGGCCCTGCGAGCATTCCCGCTGTCAGGATAACGGTCAAGCAGAAAACGGTAAACCATAACCGCATTTTCCATGTCGCCAAGCAAAACATACGCACGCCCCTTCTCATATAAAGCGTCAGGAACGTAAGGAGACCCGGGATAGTCCGCAATCAGCCCGTCCATACGCGCAATCTTGCCCCCATAGTCCTTCTTCAAGCCCAATACATACCCGCTCCGGAAAACAGCATATGCGCCCGACGCAGGTAAAAGCGCAACAGAACGCTCATAAGCGGCAATCGCGTCGTCAAAACGACGGGCAAAAAAATAACAGTCGCCAAGACGAACACATGCGTCCGCAACAGTCCTGTCATCAGCGCCAAGCGCCGCATACCGGCGGAAACCGTGCGCAGCCATATCGTAGCGCCGCCGGTGGAAGTCGCAGTAAGCAAGCCCATAAACAGCAAAACGGCCATTAACGCCGGCACTGTGCCCAAACCCGACAACAGTCCGGAAATCCTCCTCCGCGCGATCATACTCCCCAAGCCTATAATACGCCTCCCCACGCCAATAAGTCGCGTCACGACGCGCGTCCGACGCATAATGACCTACAGAAACAGCCTCCGTAAAATTGGAAACCGCCTCTCCATAAGCACCGTTCACAAAGTTCTGTGTACCTAGATAATATAGAAGCCGCTGTTTCGCCTCCAGAATAACAACGCCCGGCTCCCGAAGCCTGCCAATCGAAGCAAGAGCCGTACCGTAATCCTTAGTAGTCATATAAACGTCAACCAGAGCGTCACTCGCGTCGCCTACATAAACAGAACGGGGATACATGTTTATAAACCGCTCCAGCACAGTAACGGATTCCCCAAACACAGAACCGGAATTCCGATGCAAAAGCATGGCGTAATTGTACATAGCCGCCTCCCGAACCCCCATATCATAGTCCATCCGCGACGCAGCGCCAAAAGACACCAATGCTTTATTAAATTCCTCCAACATAAGGTAAGACCGGCCAAGCAGAAAATAAATATGCTGCCCCAGCTCGTCATCACCGGGATCACCGTCGCCAAACGTCCCAACTACAGCCCCATATTGCCCCTCATAAAAATAAGAAAGCCCAAGTATATAACGGTCCCTCACATCCACATCGCCACCGGAATCAACATATTCCCGTAAATACTCAACAGCGCCTCCATAATCCCCCTCCTCAAAATAAGACAGCCCGACAACACGCCCGACAGAAACATTCCTCTCGTCATCATGGCGCTCCCCAAGAAGAGACAAACCGTCCGTAACCGTCTGATAATACCTCCCCTCCGCGAAATGTATCTGGACAAGGTAATATTTCACATCTAAAAGAAAATCCGGCTTGTCCAGAAGTTCATTAAAATAAGATAGAGCGGCAGAATAATCCTTATCAAGGTAACTCAAGCAACCCAGGTGGTAAATCGCTGCGTCATGATACCTAACACTGTGAAGCCGAAGCAAATGAAACAGCCGTCCAGCCTCAGAATAATCCCCTGTCTCGACGTAAGAACGGCCCAGACGGTAAGCATAATCCTCCTGCTTAACAGCAGAAAGCCCATCAAGCTCAACCCTCGCAAACCACTCCACAGCACGCCCGTAATCGCCCACACGACAATACTCCATACCAAGCATAAAATAAACCTCGTTGCTATAAACGCTACCCCGATACGCGCGCAAATACTGATGAAGGTCACCCGAAACGTCCCTGTCGCCCAAGTGAAATTCCGATGCGACAAGCAAATAGTCCACCTCCTCAATTCGCCCGTCCCAAACGTCAAAAGAACGCTTACAGTCCGCCATCTTCCCAATACAGCCCGCATAGTTCCCAATGTCAAACATATACCTCCCCTCCCGAAAAATCAAATCACGCTCCAGAAAAGTATATTGCCGCCCCAAACCGTCATGCTGTACGACAACAAAAAAAATACAGAGAAATATCCCCCTAAACAATCTATCCATAACATCCACATTAATAATATTAAGAGAGCAAAATTAAAGCATTTTTTTGAAACTCCCGGATATTTCCCGTACTTTTGCAACCAGAACAACAAAATAACCAATGCCAACACGAATCCTCCTGTCTATACTAATGCTGTCCGCGTCTATACAAATGCACTGCACAGAACAAGACTCAATACAAACAGACGAAATAACACTCCAGGAAATAATAGTACAGTCCTACAAGCGTAAAAAAACATTCCGCAGCGACCAAACATCATCAACCGTAATCAGTAACACAGACCTCGCAAGTCGCCACGCAACATCAACAAAAGACCTCGCACAGTTCACACCCAATATGTTCACTCCCGATTACGGCTCCCGGCTAACATCCCCCGTATACATCCGCGGAATAGGCTCAAAAATAAACTCGCCCTCCGTAGGACTATATGTGGACGGCATACCGTACTTCGAAAAATCCGCCTTCGACTTCGACCTGAATGAAGTAGAATCCGTCGAAATACTGCGCGGACCGCAAAGCACCCTGTACGGACGTAACACAATGGGAGGAATAATCAATATCAATACACGCTCACCGTTCACATACAAAAACACAACAGTATCCTCCTCATTCGGAAACTACGGCTACATAAAAGGACAGTTCGCGCACTACGGAACAACCCAAAACAACAAAATCGGATACTCAGTCTCCGGAAACGCGTCACACAGCAACGGATACTTCACAAACCAAACCACAAAACAAAAAGCCGACAACATAAACACGCAAAGCATACGCCTAAGCTCGGAAATAAGCCCCGTAAAAAACCTTTCGCTAAAGCTAACATCAATCACAGACCACCTGCAACAGGGCGGATACCCCTACGGAATAGTCGATCAATCCGGAAAAACACTCCCCGTAAACTACAACGATCCAAGCTCGTACCAACGAACAATGTCATCAAACGGCCTGTCAACAACATATCACCAAAAAGAGATTTCCATAATCAGCCAGACATCCCTCCAATACCTCTCCGACAAGCAAAACATCGATCAAGACTTTTCACCAAACCAAATTTACTATGTCATACAAAGACAACACCAGTCCGCACTCTCACAAGAAATCACAGTCAAGACAAACGACAAAAAGCCCTACAAACTGCTATTCGGCGCGTTCATATTCCATCAGCTGACAAACAACGAACTAACCACAAACCTCCAAGCAGCAAAATACTCTACCATGAAAAATTATACCATCCCCACAACAGGCGCCTCAATCTACCACCAGACAATCCTCGACAACCTAATCAAAAATCGCCTGTCCCTAACACTGGGTGCACGTTTAGACTACGAATCTTCCAGCATCAATTATTCCGCATTCAGTGACGTATCCGGCCAGGTCAGCCCCACAGAAACATTCTCAAGCCGTCTAAGTTTCAGCCAATTCACCCCAAAAATAGCCCTCCGGTACGCCCTCACAAACAACAAAACAACATACGTATCCGTCACAAAAGGTTACAAAACAGGCGGATTCAATACATCATTCGTCCGCAATGAAGACCGCTCCTGCGAACCGGAACACAGCTGGAACTACGAGGCAGGCGCCAAACTCGGATACCTGAATAACCTCCTACACGTCGATTTCTGCCTGTTCTACATCGACTGGGAGAATCAACAGATCTACCAAACCATTCCCCCGGTAGAAGGACAACAGTACACAGGCGGGCAAATGCTCAAAAATGCCGGTCGTTCGGAAAGCAAAGGCGTAGAGTTGGAAATACGAATCAGGCCCTCAAAATCACTCAATATAAATACAGCCTGGGGCTACACAAGAGCCTTTTTCAGGCGTTACCTAAGAAACGACTCCACCGATTATTCAGGACGAACCATACCCTTCGTGCCACATCACACCGTCTCCGCAGGATTGGACTACACAGTGCCGTTTTTTCGCAAATCGGCAGGACAAATAACATTCAATATAAACTATCAGGCAATCGGGCCACTATACTGGACAGACGATAATTCCATCTCACAACCGTTCTACGGATTGCTTAACGGCAATCTTTCCATCGTCCGCAACAACATCACCGTTTCGCTGTACGCAAAAAACCTGACAAATACCCAATATTCCGCTTACTGTTTCGAGTCGTTAGGACAACGTTACGCACAACGCGGCAAGCCGTTTACAGCAGGCATAACGGTAGAGATAAAAATGTCCGGAAGTCGTTAGGCAGAGATTCCTGGCAACAAGGGACGAATTTTGTGCATATTAAAAAAATGCCTTACCTTTGACTCCGTAATATTTATACAGGTAACAACAATATCAGGAATATGAAGATCAATGAGAATTACACCAGCATCGAAAACAATTATCTGTTCGCCGAGATAGCGAAGAAGGTACGAGAATACAAAGACCGGGGACCGAAAAGGCCGGTCATCAGTCTGGGGATAGGCGACGTTACGCAACCTATTGCGCCGGCTGTAATTGAGGCCATGCACCGTGCGGTTGACGAGATGTCCCATTCACGCACACTTCGAGGTTATTCGCCCGACTGCGGTTACGATTTCCTCATCCAAGCTATCCTGAAACACGACTTTGTCGACCGTAACATTCATGTTGAGGCCGATGAAATCATTATCAGTGACGGTGCAAAAAGTGATACGGGAAATATCGGCGACATTATCGGTCGTGACAATCTGGTGGCGATAACAGACCCTTCGTATCCGGTCTATGTCGACACCAATCTTATGGCAGGGCGCAAGATAGAGTTGTTGCCATGCGATCCGTCGAACAGTTTTGTACCCTCTTTTCCGAAGGGTAAAGCCGACGTGATCTATCTCTGCTATCCCAACAACCCTACAGGTACGGTGTTGACCAAAGAGCAGTTAGGACGGTGGGTCGACTACGCTGTGCGTAATCGGTCTCTTATTTTGTTTGACGCCGCCTACGAGGCGTTTATTTCCAATGATGAAAATATCCCTCACAGCATTTTTGAGATAGAAGGTGCGCGCGAGGTCGCGATAGAGTTCCGCAGTTTTTCCAAGACAGCGGGATTTACAGGTTTACGGTGCGGATACACGGTTGTCCCGAAAGATTTAACGGCTCTGACATCGGGAGGAAAAGCTGTTTCGTTGAACGCTCTTTGGAAACGTCGGCAATCAACGAAGTTCAATGGCGCTTCATATATCGTCCAACGCGGCGCCGAAGCGGTATTTTCTCCACAAGGGCGTCGTCAGACCCGTGAGACAATTGCCTATTACATGAGGAATGCGGAGACAATAAAAAAATCGTTAGAGGCATCGGGACTTACCTGTTATGGAGGCAAGGATGCGCCGTACATTTGGTGTCGGACGCCGAAAGGTTTAACCTCGTGGGAGTTCTTTGATTTGATGTTAAATGAAGCTCAGGTTGTCGGAACCCCAGGGTCGGGATTCGGTCCGTCAGGTGAAGGATTTTTCCGTTTTACCGCATTCGGAAGGCGCGAAGATACAATCGAAGCAGCGGACAGAATCAGAACTTTTTTCCTTTCATAGCAGGTCTACAACGTAAGGTTACGCCGCAACACCCTACCGTACAATTCACAACAGACGGGAATACTCAGGGATCTTCTTCTCAAACCGGTGCGTCCGACATGCACGGTCAATGTGGCAACAATAATGCTCAATACCGTTCGTGATAACCAACCAGGGCACGTTAAGGGTCATGTTGTATCGCACAATCTGATCGAATACAGTCTGCGATATCCCAACATTCGGCGACTTGTACTCAATGATCATCAAAGGAACCACATATCCATCGTAAATAACCGTGTCACAACGCTTCCTCGTCCTGCCCAAGACTATCGAAACCTCATTCGCCATCCGTCCGCCCGGATAACCAAGATAGTCTATCAAAAAATATATGAACCTCTGACGAACATACTCCTCAGGCGTCAAACGAACAAAACGACGACGTAACCTGTCAAAAATCCACTCCTTGCCACGTTCCGTCTTAATATTCAATGAAGCCTCCGGTAAATTCAATTCCTCCATCTTACAAAAAAATCAAACACATCCCCATTCCCGTCTCAATGGCTAACCCACTACCCGTAACCAAAGAAACAAACAAAGATATAGCGTTTTTTTCTATTATCAACAGTTTTTTTTGTACCTTTGCAAGAAAATCAAAACGAAAATATATCCTCGATCATGAATCCCGTAATGTTGGCCAGAAAAAATATAGCCCGCCTCGAACCTTACTCCTGTGCAAGAAATGAGTTCCAAGGTAAAGCCTCCGTCCTCCTCGACGCCAACGAAAATCCCTACAATTACCCCAATAACCGATACCCTGACCCGTTACAATGCACACTGAAAAAACGAGTGAGCCAAATAAACAACCTGCCGGAACAACAAATATTCATAGGTAACGGATCCGACGAATGTATCGACCTGACATTCCGTATATTCTGCGAACCGGGGAACGATAATGCCGTCGCTATCTCCCCAACTTATGGAATGTACAAAGTTTGCGCCGATATTAACAACATAGATTACCTGACCTGCGAACTCGAAGAAAACTTTAATCTGAACGCCGAAAAACTGCTCGCAAAAATAAATCTGCGTACAAAAATAATACTCCTCTGCTCCCCAAATAACCCTACCGCTAACCTCCTCAATAAAAAAGAGATCCGAAAAATCCTGGATAACTTCAACAATGGTCTCGTAGCAATAGACGAAGCTTACATCGACTTCACCGAAACAAACGGTTGGTTGCCCGAACTTGATAACTATCCCAACCTTATAATCTTTCGAACATTCTCAAAGGCTTGGGGATTAGCCGCAATGCGATGTGGTATGACATTCGCAAGCAAAGAAATTATAGCCCTATTCAATAAAGTAAAATATCCGTACAATGTCAGCTCCCTGACACAAAATGCAGTGCTCGAACAACTCAACGACAGCGACAAACAAAAAAAACAGTGGGTGAAACAAATCCTCAATGAACGTAATACACTCGTCTCATCGCTGAAACCACTGAAAATAATACAAAAAATCTATCATTCCGACGCCAACTTCATTCTCGTGAAAGTCGTAGATGCAAACAGTATATATAGCTATCTGACGGAAAAAGGCATCATAGTGCGAAACCGCAGCAAAATTCAACTCTGTGACAACTGCCTGAGAATAACCGTCGGAACCCCTGAAGAGAACCACGCCCTCATAAATGCCCTTAAATCATGTCCGTTATGAAAAAAATACTGTTCATAGACCGTGACGGCACGTTGATCGTCGAACCTCCGGAATCACTCCAAATAGATACTCTCGATCAGTTGGAATTCCTGCCGAACGTGATCCGAAATCTGTACTTCATTCGTAAAAATACAGACTTCGAACTCGTTATGGTG
Organism: Dysgonamonadaceae bacterium; assembly: GCA_031258895.1. Lineage (GTDB taxonomy): Bacteria > Bacteroidota > Bacteroidia > Bacteroidales > Azobacteroidaceae > Azobacteroides. The sequence continues at coordinate 10,612 of JAIRMF010000044.1, forward strand.
TCAAATCAGGATGGACTTGGTACACCCTATTATCCTATCGAAAACTTTAACCTCGTCCAACAAAAATTGCTGAAAATACTGAAAAACGAAACCATCGAATTCGACAAAATATTTATAGACCCCAGCCTGCCCGAAGAAAATAGCCCTAACCGTAAACCACAGACAGGAATGTTGACGGAATATCTAACTAACAGTTACGACATAAAAAAATCATTCGTCATCGGTGACCGGCAAACAGATGTGGAACTCGCAAAAAATCTCGGCTGCAAAGCAATCCTGATAAATAATAACCTCGTCCTCGATGAAAACCTGAAACAATACCTCGCATTGGTAACCACCGATTGGAATCAAATAGCAGAATTTCTCTTCGCAAGCGAGCGTTGTGCTACTGTAAAACGAACAACAAAAGAAACAAGTATCCTCGTCGAAATAAACCTCGACGGAAATGGAACTACTAACATCTCAACCGGACTGAGCTTCTTCAATCATCTGCTTGATCAAATCGGCCGTCATGCCGGCATTGACCTGACTATTAAGGCAATTGGCGACTTGTACATCGATGAACACCACACTATAGAAGACACCGCAATTGCACTCGGAGAGGCTATATATAAAGCGATAGGTGACAAGCGGGGAACAGAACGTTACGGTTTTTGCCTTCCAATGGACGACTGTCTTTGCACCGTAGCGCTGGATTTTGGAGGACGTTCTTGGTTAGTTTGGAATGCCGATTTTCGTCGCGAATACATAGGGGATATGCCGTCGGAAATGTTTCCTCACTTCTTCAAAACACTCAGCGACGCGGCAAAAATGAACCTTAACATCCATGCCGAAGGCGACAATGAACATCACAAAATAGAGGGGATATTCAAAGCGTTGGCAAAAGCTATCAAGATGGCAATTCGACGTGATATTTTCAAGTACGAACTGCCAACAACAAAAGGGATATTATGATGAAAAGGAAACGAGACAACAGATATAACAATGCAAAATCTCTATTTTCGGTTCTTTGCGCCATTGTTCTGCTCGCCTCCTGCGACAACATTTTCCTAAAAGTAACGGATAAGGAAGCCGACTTGCAAGGCAAATGGCGGATGGAATCAACAGAGGCGATACCCGACACAATATTCTTTAATTTCCAGAACAAACTGTTTCAGTATCAGATATACAACCACCGTAGTGAACGTTTTAACTCTACTTTCGGATACTATCAGTTGCCGGAGGATACGCTACTCAATATTGAAATACTATTGAGCGGCGGCATTTACATTCCTTTTGGCGAGTTGGGATGGGATACGATTCCGGATCTTCAAGACGGGAATAGGAGTAAGATAGTCAAGCTCTTCAAAATAAATAAGGTCACTAATAGGAAGTTACGTCTCTCTGCGGAGGGTCATGAATACTCGTTCAACAAGTTTTAATTCATTAAAATCAATCTAACAATAAATTAAATTTAATCATCAAGGGATTATGAAAACAAAGCTCTATTTAATTGGTTTATCATTGAGCCTGTTGACTGTTTTTTACAGTTGCAAATCAAAGGAAAGCGCTTACAAGGCTGCCTACGAGGCCGCGAAACAGAAGGAGATTGAGCCGATAGATGAAGTCATACCTGTCCAGAAGCCTCAGTCGTCATCGTCGGTTAGTGTTCAGCGGGAGAAGGTTACGGTCTTGGACGGCACGATTAAGCAGTTTAGCGTGGTCATTGGCAGCTTTGCCAACAAGACTAACGCCGTTTCCTTAAAGAGTCGCATGGAGAAGGACGGTTATGTTGTCTATCTTGCCCAGAATTCTCGCGAGATGTACCGTGTTATAGTCGCTACTTTTGACGATAAGGCGAGTGCGGCGGCGGAGCGCGACAGTATTAAGGATCGTTACTACCCTAATTTCCAGGACGCTTGGATTCTCGACAATAATTAATTGTTGTCGCCGGCGGCTGATTTTTGTCGGGCTTGGAAGCTCGACGAAGGTTGATTAGCGCGACGCTTCTCCCGTTATTTTGTTGGCGGAGAGGGGCGTCGTGTTTTTTGTGCGTGTTTTTTTAGGCCGGACGCTCCCCTACTTCTTATTGCAGGTGCTTTTGCTGTTTGTCTATGGTTTTGCGTTATCTTGACAGCATTTTTATCAATTTTCGACAATTTTTTTTCCAAAATCACTTGTATGTTATTTTTTTTCATTATCTTTGCACCCGGAATCACTCTTCTTTTTTCTATCGGGAGGTGTTAATGATAAGAAACATGGCGTATAAAACATATAATATAATGTGGAAAGTTAGTAATCCGGAGTATGAAACATGTAACGAAATGTCAAGAATAAGAAACAGTGGCTGTAAAGGTTATAATGATGCCTCGGAAAAATATCCACACTTCCGCTCGGAGCGCGCGGACGTCTCGAGAAAATATCCACACTTCCGCCTGGAGCGCGCGGACATCTCGAGAAAATATTCACACTTCCGCCCGGAGCGCGCGGACGTCTCGAGAAAATATCCACACTTCCGCCCGGGCCGCGCGGACCTCTCGAGAAAATATTCTCACTTCCGCCCGAATTGTGCAACGATCGAAAAAATGATACAATATACTATATTAAATAAGAATAATATGTAGCTGAAATCTTATTGCCACAGTATAGAAATTTATTAATTACCAATAACATAAAAAACAGGAAGTTTAACTTAAAATTTATTAATTATGATTAGG
>JAIRMF010000049.1 GCA_031258895.1 Dysgonamonadaceae bacterium
GACATCGCCGTAATGCATCCCCTCGCAGATATGTGGTCCATACACGGCCCCCAGCGCGACCCGTTCCCAAGACTGCTCTACCCCAATTACCAATACAAAGTCTGGGAGGCTATCCACAAAAACGGTAACGGGTGCGACTATACCTGCGAGAGCATAATCCGTAAAAGCCGCGTAGAAAACGGGTACCTCAAATACGGCAACCTGCGGTACAACACCCTGATTCTACTTGAAGTGGAAACAATCCAACACGAAACAGCAAAAATACTCGCAAAATTCGTCGCATCGGGAGGAAAACTGATCTTCGTCGCAAAAGAACCGCATAAATCACCCGGACTTGTCAACCACAATAAAAATGACCTCAAAGTGGCAAATACCATCTCCAAAATAAAAAAATCATACCCCAACCGAACCTTCACGGTCAATGCTCCGAATGATGACGTTTTGACCTGGTTCCGCGGTATACAAAAACAGTGCGGTATAAACCCGTACATCGTGATCGACAAGCCTGATAATGCGGTCAGTCAAATTCGCCACAAAACACAGGGTAAAGATATCTTCTTCATATCGAATGCAAGTCAAACCGATACATATAAACTGAATCTGCAATTCCCGCAATCCAACGGCAGTCCGCAAGAATGGAATCCGGAAACAGGAGAACGAAAACCGTTGCCGGCAGAGAAAACTATCCACGTCGAACTTCCACCCGCAACGTCAAAACTTATCATCTTTGACGATTCACCGGCAAGTCCCCTCATAGGAGCAGCGCCCGAATACTCCCGAAATACCGGTACATTGACACTCAAAGGCTGGACAATGCGTCTCGAACATATCGACGGCACCTCGCGTACAATGGAAATAGATACACCTTTCGACCTCTCAAAAGATGAATCGACACGATCGTTTGCAGGGTATATTTATTATGAGAAAAAACTCGGCAACCTGCCCGATTATAAATACCTCGACCTGGGAGAAGTGTACGGAGTGTCGGAAGTGTCGGTCGACGGTACGGAAATAGGTAATCGCTGGTACGGTCGCCATCGCTACAGGCTTGTCGAGAACGCAAGCGGAAAAACACTGAAAATAAAAATTTCCACAACCGTCGGCAACTACCTGCTCTCCAAACCGGAAAACCATGCACACGGTTGGGTGCGTCGCAATGGCCTGTCTAAAACGGGAATCGCAGGAGAAATTAAACTGACTTACTGATCTCCTAAACGTTCCATACCGTAATTTATACCTCATAACTTTTTTGTACCTTTGCACGAATAAAATAATCAAATCATCAATGAAATCCTGTTTTTTGTCGTTCTTCGCGATGTTGCTTGCTATGGTTATCCTGCCGGTAACATGTAACAAATCCTCGTTTGAAAAAGATTTCAAAAACCCTCCTGCAAATACTCGTATCGGCGTCTATTGGTACTGGATGCGCAACAACATTACAAAAGAAGGTGTTGTAAACGATCTTAATGCAATGAAAAAAGCAGGCATTACACGCGCGTTCATAGGTAATATCGGTGGAGAAACTAATTATCCGGAAGGCGACATAAAAATATTGACCGACCGGTGGTGGGACGTCCTTCACACAGCTCTCAAAACAGCTACAAAACTCGACATAGAAATCGGTATTTTCAACTGTCCCGGCTGGAGTCAGTCCGGTGGACCGTGGATTAAACCCGAACAGTCTATGCGGTATCTTGCGTCGGTCGATACAACGGTGACCGGTCCTGTGAAGTTCTGCGCAAAACTCGTACCGAAAGTTGATAATTTCCAGGATGTTAAAGTCATCGCTTTCCCTAACGACGCCCATATCCACGAGATACAGTCAGTGAATGTGACTACCACTCAATCACCCAACCGAAAACCGGGAGCCGGCAGACGGGAACGTTTCGACGTCATTTACACGGTCGGATTTGATGAGAAGCAAATTGCCAATACGCTGGTATTTCGGCCGACTTCCCCCATCAAAGCCAATGCGGAATTACAGTCTCTGAATGTAGCAACCGGACAGTTCGAAACCGTCAAAGAGTTTGTGGTTGACCGGTCTAATCCGGCGCTTAATGTCGGGTTCGACCCTTATGCACCGATCGTTATCGGTATCAAGGAAATCCGTTCATCAAAATTTCGGTTCATTCTCAAAGATGTTTCCAAGATTCCCACACACTCCGATCTATACATCACCGGCAGAAAGATTATAGAACGCTATCCCGAAAAAACCCTGGCAAAAATGTTCCAAACCCCGCTTCCGCTTTGGGCTGATTATATGTGGGATTCGCAATCCTCCGACCCGGGTTTGTCCATCAATCCGGAAAACGTTGTCGACATATCAAGTTGCATGGCGGAAGATGGAACAATCACATGGGACGTCCCCGACAAATGCTGGGTAATCATGCGTACAGGAATGACGCCGACCGGTGTAAAAAACTCTCCTGCCTCTAAGGAAGGTACCGGTTTGGAAGTGGATAAAACCAGCAAGGAAAATGTAAAGTATCATTTTGATAACTTTGTAGGCGAGATTCTGCGACGAATTCCGGCCGCCGATCGCAAATCGTTCAAGGTCGTAGTGGCAGACAGCTACGAAACCGGCAGTCAGAACTTTACAGACGGAATACTCGACGAGTTCAGAGCAAAATACGGCTACGATCCGGTGCCCTATTTGCCGGCAATTTACGGTTATGTCATCGGCAGTCCCGATATCTCCGACCGTTTTCTCTGGGATTTACGCCGCCTCATTGCCGATAAGATTGCGTACGGTTATGTTGCCGGTCTCCGCGATGCGGCCAATGAACACGGACTAACCACTTGGCTACAGAATTACGGACATTGGGGATTCCCATCCGAATTTTTACAATATGGCGGGCAGTCCGACGAGGTCAGCGGGGAATTTTGGGCTGATGGCGACCTTGGCAGCATAGAATGTCGCGCCGCATCATCGTGTGCCCATATTTACGGCAAAAACACCGTTTCCTGCGAATCGTTCACATCCGGAACCGACTGGAGCCATAATCCCACATTACTCAAGAGCCGTGGCGACTGGTCATTTACCGAAGGCATCAACAAAACACTGCTCCACGTATACATCCAGCAACCATACGAAGGCAACTTCCCGGGCGTAGATGCCTGGTTCGGCACGGAATTTAATCGCCATAACACTTGGTTCGGGCACCTGGACCTTTTCACCGAATATCTGCGCCGCTGTAACTACATGCTTCAGCAGGGGCAGAACATTGCCGATGTAGCATATTTCATCGGTGAAGATTGCCCTAAAATGACCGGTATTCAACAGCCTGAGATCCCGAAAGGATACTCCTTTGATTATATCAACGCCGAAGTCATTCTCCGCGATCTTACGGTAAAAGACGGTCTCCTGACACTGCCTCACGGTACAGCATACCGGATACTTGTCCTGCCCCCGCAGACAACGATGCGCCCCGAACTACTCGAAAAAATCCTGCAACTCGTGTCCGACGGGGCAATAATAATCGGCAATCCCCCCACATCCTCACCGAGCCTTCAGGACTATCCCATTGCAGACGATAAAATAGCCGAACTTGCAAACGAAACCTGGGGCACTATTCCCGAAAAAGTCCATACCTGCGGTAAGGGGAAAATACTCACCGGCACGCGCATGGAAGAGGCGTTTGAAATGCTCGGCATTATCCCGGACTGCCGGATAGACACCGCCTCAGAGATCCTTTACACACACAGGAAAGCGGGCGATACGGACATATATTTCGTCTCCAATCAGTCGAACAAAGAAATAGAAACCAAGCTCGAATTTCGCGTACAAAACAGGCAACCCGAACTGTGGGACGCAACAACCGGTGAAATTAGGATTCTGCCGGCATTTGCATCCTCGGTACAGGCAACCGCCGTGCCCCTCAGGTTCGCGCCTCATGAGAGTATGTTCATAGTTTTCCGCAAGTTGGGGAAACCCGAAGCGGGACGCACATCCGTGGAGGATAACTTTCCGGAGCAGAAGACCATCGCTGGATTCGCCGCACCATGGTCTGTCAAGTTTAATTCCGACAGTATTTGCCGCGGCCCTTCGGAGCCTGTCGCCTTCGACAGGCTCACCGACTGGTCGGAGAATAAAGACCCGGCTATCAAGTACTATTCCGGAACAGCTATTTATTCCAATAAATTTGATATTGTAAACCTTAACGACCTCAGGCCGGCGACCATTTACCTCAGTTTCGACAAGATCGCCCAGATGGCAAAAATCAGAATTAACGGCCGGTACGCGGGCGGTATCTGGACGGCGCCGTACCGTATAGACATCACCCGATTTGTGAAAGAGGGCGTTAATACGGTCGAAATAGAAACCGTCAACACTTGGAAAAACCGGATGATCGGTGACGCGCGCCTGCCGGAAGAACAACGATTGGTGAAGGCGACAACTGCGAGAATGCGTCCCGACAAGCCTCTTCAGGAATCGGGAATCATCGGTGAGGCCAAGATCACAACAATCAACTACTAACACGATATGACAACCGGACAGCGATACACTCTCCGCGGGGTTTCCGCGTCGAAGGAGGACGTACACAATGCCATTCGCGACACGGACAGAGGGATTTTTCCGCGCGCTTTCTGTAAGATCGTTCCCGACATTCTGGGCAGCAGCGTCGATCACTGCAACATCATGCACGCCGACGGCGCAGGGACCAAATCTTCGCTCGCATACGTTTACTGGCGTGAGACGGGGGACCTTTCCGTCTGGAGAGGAATCGCACAGGATGCCCTTGTCATGAATCTTGATGATTTACTGTGCGTCGGGGCGACCGACAATATTCTGCTTTCTTCCACCATCGGCCGGAACAAGAATCTGATACCGGGAGCAATAATCTCGGAGATCATCCTTGGCACCGAACAGTTATGCGGGGAGTTGTCGGAGATGGGGATTCACATCTATCCGACCGGAGGGGAGACAGCCGATATGGGGGATCTGATCCGGACGATAACGGTGGACAGCACTGTGACATGCCGCATGAAACGTTCCGACATCATCGACAATTCTTTGATTCGCGCTGGCGACGCGATAGTCGGATTAAGTTCGTCGGGTAAGGCGACGTATGAGAAGCACTATAACGGCGGTATGGGCAGTAACGGACTGACCTCAGCTCGCCATGATGTTTTCTCTCATTACTTAGCCGACAAATACCCTGAGAGTTTTGATCCCAGCATACCGAGCGAACTTGTTTATTCCGGTTCGAAGCGTTTGACCGATATGATCGAGGGTCTTGGGATTGACGCCGGCCACCTTGTTTTGTCGCCTACCAGGACATATGCTCCCGTTGTGCGGGCTATTTTGGGCCGGTTGCGTAGCCACATACACGGCCTGGTTCATCTTTCGGGTGGCGCACAGACGAAGGTGCTTAATTTCGTAGACAGGTTGCGCGTTGTGAAGGACAACATGTTTCCCGTCCCTGTGCTTTTCCGGCTTATCAAGGAGCAATCGGGGGCTTCGTGGGAGGAGATGTACCGTGTTTTTAACATGGGGCACAGGATGGAGATCTATTTACCGTCGGAATTTGTTGGGGAGGTTATTTCGATCTCCGAATCTTTTGGTATCGAGGCGAGGGTCATCGGTTATACTGAGTTGTCGGACGGGAAGGAGCTTTCGATTGAGAGTGAATACGGGAGGTTTGTGTATTAGACCGGTTGTTTGCGGCACGGCTATTTTCAGGGGAATTTATGAAGGATTACGATGAACGGTACATTCGCCGTTGTCTTCAGCTTGCCTCTATGGGGAGGGGATTTACGGCACCCAACCCGATGGTTGGAGCGGTAGTTGTGGGGGGCGGTAGGATTCTCGGCGAGGGATTTCATGTTTGTTACGGCTCTTGTCATGCAGAAGTGAACGCCATTTCCAAGGTTTCGGACAGGGATTTATTGCGCATGTCTACACTTTACGTGAACATTGAGCCCTGTTCTCACTACGGGAAAACTCCTCCATGCGCCGAGCTTATAATTGAGAGTGGTATCAGACGCGTAGTTATCGGCCATATTGACCCTTTCGAGGCTGTGTCCGGTCGAGGCGTCGGAATGTTACAGGATGCCGGCGTGGAGGTTATTTGCGGTGTATTGGAGGGAAAATGTCGCGAGTTTAACCGGCGCTTTCTGACCTTTGTGGAGCGTCGCCGTCCGTACGTTATATTGAAATGGGCTCAGACTGCGGACGGTTTTATCGACAGGCTTCGGGAACCTGGGGACGGTCGGCGCAGTGTAAGGATTTCGGGGGATTTCACCAAGGTGATAGTACACAAGCATCGCTCGGAGGAGTCGGCTATTATGATCGGGCGGCGAACGAAACAGCTTGACGCGCCCCGTCTTGACGTTCGTTACTGGTCTGG
>JAIRMF010000084.1 GCA_031258895.1 Dysgonamonadaceae bacterium
TCGGCGGCGTTGCAAGTACCGCTTGGTCAACGACAATTTACGGAGAGACCGATCCCAAGAAAATAGGAGGTTACGCTATCTACGAAACAGACGTCTGGAATGTCGCCGTATCGGAGGGAGGTTATTTTCACCCGACAGGCGGAAGCCTTGACAGGACAAAACCACTCTATACCGACGACGCCCCCGAACCTCTTCTCTTTCTTCCGGCGGCAGGCTTTCTTTTCAACACCTACGAATGGCTGACGAGTTTGTCTGTTAGTATACCCGGGTATTACTGGAGCAGTTCGGTTTACAATACTGATTCCTATTATCTTGGCTTTACCTGTAAGGCGGCGAGCAGCAGTAACAGTGACGGACGTGCGTACGGGCAGAGTATCCGTTGCGTGTCGGAATGATTCGGCAATTAATTACAGGGCAAAAAAATACCAACAGTCTGTATTCGACTGTTGGTATCTTCTTTCTCCTGTCTTTGTGCCCAGGACGGGATTTGAACCCACACACCGTAACCGGCACTACCCCCTCAAAGTAGCGTGTCTACCAATTTCACCACCTGGGCCTTCGCACTGCAAAGATATGTTCGCTCTGTAAAACATCAAAAACAACTGTTAAAACCTCCACCCTCTTATTCAACCTCTCTTACTCCCTATCATTCGCCACCTCTTACTTACCACCTTTATTTGCCCCCTTGCAGCCCGTCGGGGAATCGAACCCCGCTTTCAAGAATGAGAATCTTGCGTCCTAACCGATAGACGAACAGGCCATCGCTTTTCCGGCTGCAAAGGTAGTACGTTTTTACGAATTATCCAAACATCTTTGCAAAGAATACTTCAAACGCCCGACAGATTCCGTACGACCAAGGATGACACACGCCTCCGTCGCACCGCAAGGCGTCGATATCTGTCCCGTCAAAGCAATACGTACAATCCAAAGAAGCTGCTTGCGGTTGACGTCAAACACCTTCGTCAAAGAATTGTAAGCCTCAAACAACGCCTCATTACTCCATTCGCCAATGTCCGTAGATAACTTTATGACTTCCGGCAGGATCGCCCTCACCATCTCATAAGTCGTCCTCAACTTCGTATTCTGCAAGAGGCTGACGTCATATCCGTAGAAAGTCGTCACAAACGAAATCTTTTCCGGAATGTCCGAAAAAACCGAAATACGGGGCTGCAACAATCGATTCAACAAGTCACGATCAATTCCATCGGGGAGACCCCCATAATATACCTCCGCCAGCTTCCCGAACTTTTCCGTAGACATCTCCTGAATGTATTGTCCGTTAAGCCACCGGAGCTTCGCCTCGTCAAATATCGCTGCCGACTTCGCAATGCCGTCAATATCGAAAACATCAATAAGCTCGGTGAGAGTGAATTTTTCGCGGTCATTCTTAGGACTCCACCCAAGCAAAGCAATATAGTTGATGATAGCCTCCGGCAAAAACCCCTTCTTCAGAAAGTCTTCAAAGTTAGCGTCACCGTATCGTTTGGAAAGTTTATGATGCTTGTCCTTCAAGATATGCGGGAGGTGCAGATAGTACGGGATCTCCCAGTTGAGCGCCCTGTAAAGGAGGTTGTAGTTGTGTGTGCTGTTCAGGTATTCCATCCCGCGAATGACATGAGAGATCCGCATCAGGTGGTCGTCGATAACATTGGCAAAGTTATACGTAGGGTATCCATCGGATTTGATGAGTATATTGTCGTGCAACTCACGGTTTTCGACGGTAATATCCCCAAAAACAAGGTCATTGAAAGTACTGACGCCATCGGTCGGGACGTTTTGCCGGATTACATGAGGGATATTCGCAGCAAGATTCTCTTCAATCTCCCGCTTGGTCAGGTTGAGGCAATGTTTATCATATCGCCTGTTTCCCGATTTATCGGTGAGGGTTTCAAGTCGTTCTTTCGTACAGAAACAATAATATGCATCCCCGCTTTCTATCAATATCCGGGCATACTTAGCATATATCTCCCGTCGTTGACTCTGGATATAAGGTCCGAACGGTCCACCTACATTAGGCCCCTCGTCATATTGCAGACCCGCAATGTCAAGTGTATCATACACCGTTTTGCTTGCATTTTCGACAATTCGTTCCCTGTCGGTATCTTCTATTCGAAGTATAAACTCTCCGTCATTTCCCTTAGCGAAAAGGTATGCATACAGTGCAGTACGCAGATTACCTATATGCATAAGACCTGTTGGACTTGGAGCGAAACGTGTTCTAATTTTTTCCATAGATTGTGATTTGCGGTGCAAAGTTACATAGAATGATTTATATCAGTAATACTTTCACGTAATACAAGGATAATTTATTACCTTTGCAGATGATTTGTAGCGGCAGTGGTGTAATGGTAGCCACGCCAGCCTTAGGAGCTGGTACCGTAAGGTGTGGGGGTTCGAGTCCCCCTTGCCGCACGTTATGAAGGTGAACGGACACAATAGCAAAACACCGAAAGAAAACGAAAGCCCCGAATAAAGGGGCTTTTGCTTTTGATACACCAAAACAAGTAACGCTACTTTGGCGATACGCCTTCAAGATTACAAGTTATTATTTGCCGTTTATCAAACCCTCAACATAGCCGATGGAGATATGTTTAACACCATGCATAATAACCGTGCGATTTTCAGAGTCGGCTCCGAGCGACCGGAAATGTAGTCATTCACGCGTGAAGGGCTGACGCCGATGTTGTTTGCCAATTCCCGCTGCGTGATTCCCTTTTCTTCCAAAGACAATTCTATGAGTTCCGAAACTGTCGGTTTCTCAACCGGGTAATGCAGCTTTTCGTATGCTATCACAATATCCGACATAAGGCTAAGCTCCAACGCCTTTTTGTCATTGGCCGGAGTATCATCGCCAACCAAAGGCAGAAGTTCCTCAACCTTTGCAAGTGCAAATTCGTACTGTTCTTTTGTTATCATGTCCATGCTTCGTTAATTTTATATGGTTGAACAATCTATCTTATTGCATTCCTCATGCGTTCCAATAAAACGGATAAAGATGTATCCCATTGTGAATTTGACTACGACCACTAACCTGTATTTATTCCCCTTTATGTTAAAAACATAATGCTGGTTGCCTGTATAATCGGTTGCCGGAAACTCTACCTTTATATCCGAAAGACTCTTCCACTCGGCTTTCAACGTAGCGTGATACCAACGTTCAAGGGCAACACGGAAATCCTCACGTCCTTTCTGTTCATAAAAATCTTTCAATTTCTTATGCGATACGACCCTCATCTATCGTTTAATTTTGATGCAAAGGTATAAATTAATTTTGAATTATAAAAACTTCGGGGGATAAAATTTTATAAAATAGAACAAAACGAAAAACAAGTGATGCAAACACATTAGTTACAATATGCATATTGTATTTTTTGAACCAAAAAAGTTAAAATATTTATTCCATCATCCATTCTTTAATCTCCCCCGCACGTGCTTTACTGACAATAATTCTTTCAGGCGTTGCAACCGAAAGATTGACAGACAGTTTGCCTCCAAACCAAATCGAAATATCCTTCACGGCTCGACGGGCGACGATATTTTGACGGTTGGCACGAAAAAATAGCGAAGGTTTGAGTTGTAGCATCAAGTCGTCAAGTGTTTGATCGAGCGAGACGGTTTCTTCCTTGAATGTCAATGCTTTGACGGTTCTGCCGTCGATGTAAATGCAGGCAATATCGGCAACGGCAAGCGGTATCAGTTTGTCGCGAACAGGAATTAAAAACGTTGATTTATAGTAAGTTGTCGTACTTTGACGGACGTTTTCCAAAAGTTTTTTCAGCAAATCGCCGTTTTCCGCAGGTTGGAAAGTGAAATTGCGGTATTTGTCGATAGCGCGTTTCAACCCTTGGCGTTCAATCGGTTTGAGGATATAGTCTATACTGTTCACTTCAAACGCTTTAAGTGCATAGTCATCATAAGCGGTAGTGAAAACGACGGGGCAAGGGACAGCGATTTTTTCAAAAATCAGAAACGCCGAGCCGTCGGCAAGATGAATGTCCATAAAAGCAAGGTCAATACAAGGTGAAATGCCGAAAAACTCCACACTTTCCTCGATAGTTTGCAGCACCGCAACAATTTCTATATTCGCATCTATCTCTCTGATAATCGCTTGCAATGCCTGCGCCGCAACTGCCTCATCTTCAATAATAACTGCTCTCATTATTCATTATTTCAAAGGTATTTCCACCTCAAACCTCCCACCCTCGTTGCGGATAACGATTTCACGGTTCCACAGCAGTCGGTATCGCTCTGCAAGGTTCGCCAGCCCGATGCTTTCGCCGCCTTCCGGTTCCTGCTTGGGTTGAACGGGATTCGACACGCAAATCGACGTTTCTGCCGTAAATATTGAAATAACAAGCGGTTGGCGGTTACTGACGATATTGTGCTTAATGGCATTCTCGACAAGTGTTTGCAGACTTATCGGGATAACCGGACAATCGTTGTAGCGCTCATCGACGCGGTATTCAAACCTGAGACTGTCGCCGTAGCGAATCTGCATCAGAATGCAATAGGCGCGGGTAAATTTCAGTTCCTCGTCGAGAGTGATAACATCCTTGTTTTGAAGGGTATAACGAAACACATACGAGAGTTGTCGCACATACTCTTCCGCCTTTGCAGCATCGGTTTTGACGAGCGAACTCAAAGTGTTGAGCGAGTTGAACAGAAAATGCGGATCAACCTGATTACGCAGCGCGAGGAAGCGGGTTTTCATATTTTCGGCTTGCAGACGCTCGTTTTCAAGCGCCATTTTCTGTTGTTTTTCGGAAATATAAATCAGCAGCGACGAGAGCAAAACGACCATACCTATTGTGAAATCGCCCATCAATCCGCCAAAAAAACGCCTTGTCCCGCGTTCAAACGGCTCAAACGGCTGCTGAATCATCGAAATAAGTATGCTGAATAGAGCAATATAAGAAAGTACGATTAGCACGAGAACAAAAACTCCCTTTTTCTGCGAGAAATAATCGTTTTTTAACAGTTTGAATATCAGCAAATAAAGAAAAAACGAAAACAGAAAATTAAACACAAACCTTATCAGCGTGAAGTTCAGGCTGAAAATATGCATCGGCATTTCGGGAGCGTTTTCGCGAAAGTGCATCGGACGTCCGTAGAAAAACATCACGATAAACAGCAAATTCATCAATATGCTGATACTCAACGCAAAAAGGAGTGCAGTACGGAGGTTGAGGGCGGATTTATTATTGATAGGAGTCATAGCAGAATAACCTAATTTTTCCGACGAAGGTACAAATTTTTTTCAATTTTTCAAACGTCGTTTTATTCCGATGTCGCCCCCTACACTCAAATCCTTACACGCGCGACGCTCACTGCCGTGAAAATTCCGAAAGCGTTGTCGATAAAACTCACGGGATTTGCCAAATCGGTCGAACTGACCTGTTCATACAGTTCGGCATAATCGCGTCCGACACGGTAAACATAGATGTAATGATTGCCCGTAGCGTATCTTCGCCTAAATCAAGCGAATATATCCCTTCTGACGTTTCTGTCAATACCTTATCGTTCACTTTCACGGCCAAGCCGCCAATCGGGTCGGAAAGGTCGTATTCGTCTTTGAGATAAACCTCCATAGTATAAACCCTCATAGTCAGCGAGTTGGCACCTTCATGAAAATAACTTTCCACGACCGGCGTTTCGGTGTCGATGTCGTAGTCCATCAACGGTTCACCGCAAGAGGAGTTTATGAGTGCACAAGAAAACAAGTAAACGGTTTAATATCTTTTGATTCATATTTTTTGTATTTTAATATTCATTTATTCTTACTTCAACCCCACGCTCAGCGTTACATTCGGCGTAAATCCAAGCAGGTTGATGTTGGTTTCTGTTACGCCCATCACGCGGTCGAAAGCGTATTCGCGATACCAGACGTTCACTTTGTCGTAAACATTGAACAATGAAAGACTTATGCTCGACTTGAATGATTTGATAAACGACAAATCGTATTTCGCAAGCAGGTCCATTCGATGATAATCGGGGTAACGGGCGTTGTTTTTCTTATCAACCACGATGAAGTTCACGTTGCCGCCGTTGGGAGTCGTAAGTGTGTATGCACCAATGGGTTCGGTAAACGGTTTGCCGATAGCGTAAATCCAAGTCGCCGAGATGGTCAGGTCTTTGATTGGTTTGTAGGTAATGACGGTCTTA
>JAIRMF010000085.1 GCA_031258895.1 Dysgonamonadaceae bacterium
TCTTCCATAAATCCGGTCCTATAAAAATCAGATTGTCTCCAAATTTTTCGTGCAAGGTCTTTGCTTTGGTCGATAATACGGTGTAGATACCGCCTACTTTGTTGCAAACTTCCCATGAAGACTCAAAAATAAATTCCGGTGTTGATTGTTTTGTTTTTTTCATTTGTAGATATTGTAGCTTTGAATGCAAAGATACGATTTTTCCGCGTTATTTTAATTTTTCACTATATTTGCATCCGAAATTTCACGAAAAACCTGCATGGAACAAAAGAAAGTTTTTGTAAGTGGATGCTACGATATGCTCCACAGCGGTCACGTCGCCTTTTTTGAAGAGGCCTCGCAACACGGCCATCTATACGTAGGCATCGGCTCGGATAAGACAATTTTCGAGCTGAAAGCGCGTAAACCGTTCAACAACGAAAATGAACGCCTGTACATGGTCAAAGCCCTGAAAACGGTGAAAGACGCCTGGATAAATCAAGGGAACGGTCTGATCGATTTCCTTGAAGAAATTAAGCGCCTGAGGCCGGATGTTTTTTTCGTCAACAACGACGGACACAGCACCCTAAAAGAACAGTTATGCCGCGAACTCGGCGTCAAATACGTTATCAGCAAACGTATCCCGCACGACAACCTGCCTGTTCGTTCCACAACCGCTTTGAGGGAAGAGTGTCGCATTCCCTACCGTATCGATCTTGCCGGCGGTTGGCTCGACCAGCCTAATGTAAGCGGACTCTACCCGGGTCCCGTATTGACCATCTCGATTGAGCCTGACTATGATTTCAACGACCGCAGCGGCATGTCCACAAGTTCCCGTAAGAAAGCCATTGAACTCTGGCAGGTGGATATACCGGCAGGCAATCGGGAAGTTCTCGCCCGCACGCTGTTTTGCTATGAGAATCCTCCGGGGGCCGTCTATATCAGCGGATCACAGGACGCTCTGGGCATCGTTTTGCCGGGCTTGAACCGTTTGAATTACAGCGGCGACTATTGGCCCTCTACGATTGAAAAAAACCTCGATAACGACGTTCTCGACTGGCTGGAGGCACATCTCTGGCTTGTTCCGCTTTATCCTCGCTGCAAGCAGTACGATGTACTGTCCAAAACCAATCTCACCGCAGATGGCGCTCGGCGACTGAGCGAGGCGGCCGACGGGTGTTGGAATGCCATTGCGGAGAAGGACATTAAGAAATTCGGGGAGGCGATGAGAAAGAGCTTCGAGGCTCAGGTTGCCATGTATCCGAACATGGTAAACAGGGACATTCTTGATGCTTTTCGACAGTACAAAGGCCATGTTGACGGTTGGAAGTTGAGTGGCGCCGGAGGTGGGGGTTATTTGATTTTTGCGTCGGAGTATCCTGTCGAAAATTCCATTCAGATAAGGATAAGGAGATAATGAATCGTTTCCGAAATCCTCTCATTTAGTTTTTTTTCACTACCTTTGCACCTCGAAATTCGATATTTTATGAATAATCTTCTTATTGAAAAGCTCGGTAAATACGATGTTCCGCAAAAAACGATGGCGTTAGGTATTTATCCGTATTTCAGAGCGATAGAAAGCGACCAGGACACGGAAGTTACAATCAACGGAAAAAAAGTTTTGATGTTTGGGTCCAACTCTTATCTCGGTCTTACCAACCATCCGAAGGTAAAAGAGGCGGCCATTGAGGCTACGCGCAAATACGGTACGGGCATGGCCGGCAGTCGCTTATTAAACGGGACTCTGGACATACATCTTGCACTTGAGAGGAAGTTAGCCGATTTTATGGGCAAGGATGACGCTATCATTTATTCCACCGGTTTTCAGGTAAATCTTGGCGTCGTTTCCTGTGTCACAGGTCGGGAGGATTATATTTTGTGGGATGAGCGCGACCATGCGTCAATCATTGAAGGTCATCGTTTGTCGTTTGCCGAGAAGTTCAAGTTTCGCCATAACGACATGGATTCCCTTGAGAAGCAGTTGCAGAAATGCCATCCCGACAAGATCAAACTTATCGTTGTTGACGGCGTTTTCAGCATGGAGGGCGACATTGCCGACATTCCGGAGATTGTTCGTTTGGCGGGGCAGTACAATGCCGCCGTGATGGTTGACGAGGCACATGGATTGGGGGTTCTTGGCCGTCAGGGTCGTGGCGCTTGCGATCATTTTAGGTTTTTGCCGGAAGTTGATTTGGTGATGGGTACTTTCAGCAAGTCGCTTGCATCTATTGGCGGTTTCATTGCTGCCGACAATGAGGTGATCAACTATTTGCGTCACAATTCACGCTCGTATCTTTTCAGTGCGAGCAGCACTCCTGGCGCTACGGCTGCAGCGAGTGCGGCTTTCGACATCATGATCGGTGAGCCGGAGCGCATCGAAAATCTCTGGAAGCTGACGCACTATGCGTTGAAGGGTTTTCGTGAGATGGGTTGTGAGATAGGCCACACCTCCACTCCTATCATTCCCATTTACATTCGCGACAACAACAAAACTTTTGCTTTGACGCGCGATCTTTTCGAGAGCGGAGTGTTTGTCAATCCTGTTGTTTCACCGGCGGTTTCCAACAACGACACTTTGATTCGTTTTTCGCTCATGGCCACCCACACTTTCCGGCAGTTGGACACGGCAATGGAAAAGATAGAGAAGGCACTGAGGAAGATCGGCCAGCTAAACAAATAACCCTCTTCTGTCACCTTCGGTTGCCGCACCTTTAAGGGGATCTCCCCTGTGTTTCATACATGCGTTGCCATATTTAACCGACTGTTTCGCACATCCGTGCTACGTTTATCCGTGGCTGTTTCGTACACACTAAACAAGGCCACCCATCCATAAAGCGCCCCCTTTACCACCACCCAAATAGCCGTGTATCTGAAACAATGGGAAAACACAGCATAGAAGGGCATTCCACTCATTTCTACATCGCTGCTCGTTTACTCTTTCCTTCGATCAAAAATCTTGCTTTTTTTAGAGGTTTGGAAAAGAATTTTCCCTACCTTTGCAACTTATTTCATTTTTGTCATGAAGGTCTTAATGTTCGGATGGGAATTTCCACCCCACATACTTGGCGGGTTGGGAACTGCGAGTTATGGATTGACCCGTGGTATGTCGTTTCAGAGAGACATGGAATTGACATTCGCTATTCCACGCATTACCGGCGATGAGGATCGGAGTTTCATGCGAATCATCGGACTTAACACGACGCCCGTTGTATGGCGTGATGTAACGAAGGAATTAGTGGAGGAGCGAATTGGAAAAGTCCTGGAGTCGCGTTTATATTTTGACCTCAGGGACCATATTTACGCCAATTTCAATCATTATCCTGCCAACGATCTTGGTTGTATTGAGTTTTCGGGCCGCTATCCTTCCAATTTGCTTGAGGAGATAAACAATTATTCGATAGTTGCGGGTGTTATTGCTCGTACGGTTGAGGCGGACGTTATCCATTCCCACGACTGGCTGACGTATCCGGCCGGTATTCATGCCGGAACGGTTACAGGAAAACCTCTTGTTATACACGTCCATGCAACTGATTTTGATCGCAGTCGAGGCAACATCAATCCTCAGGTGTATGCTATCGAGCGGGACGGTATGAACCATGCCGATCATATAATTACGGTCAGCAACCTGACACGGAAGACTGTTATCGAACGCTATAATCAAGACCCTGCAAAAGTTACGACCGTTCATAATGCTGTGGAACCGCTGAGTGTTGAAATTATACCGGCTAATCCGCCTCGGCGCTCCGGCGAGAAGATAATTACCTTTCTGGGCAGAGTAACTATGCAGAAGGGGCCTGAATATTTTATTGAGGCGGCTGCCAGGGTCTTGAAAAAGGCAAAGAATGTGCGTTTTGTCATGGCGGGCAGTGGAGACATGATGCATGAAATGATCCGTCTTACCGCAGGTCTCGGCATTTCGGATCGTTTTCATTTTACCGGATTTTTGAAGGGACATCAGGTTTATGAAATGCTTAAATCAAGCGATGTTTATGTGATGCCGTCTGTTTCCGAGCCGTTTGGCATTTCACCTCTTGAGGCGATGCAATGCGGCGTCCCGTCGATCATTTCCAGGCAATCCGGTTGTGCCGAGATACTAAACAATGCCGTCAAGGTAGATTATTGGGATATTGAGGCGATGGCCGACGCGATGTATTCGATAGTTACCTACCCTGCTATGCATGAATATCTTAAAACGGAAGGCAAGAAGGAAGTTGATGCTATTACGTGGGAGGACGTAGCGCTGAAGGTGAGACGGATTTACGACCAAGTGTCCGGCAAGTAACATTATATACTTAAAATAACTTTGGTAATTATGTACAAGTTTGCACAGAAGTATTTGTATAAGTGTAATAATCTTCTTACATTTGCGGTACAATAAATGTACCACGATGGTAAATATAGATTCCCATTTTAAACTTATTAAAAGTGTCTCCAAATTAGCAATCCAGTATAGATCACTTAGAGGATTTGCGCTGAGGTGATAGTGTTACAAGCCCTTTTGATTCCACGTCTACGGTTTATAAATGTAAAGGTAATAAATACCGTTGTAAAAACACAAGCCAATACTTCAATGTTAAAACAGGTACAATGTTTGACGATACAAAAGTTGAGTTACAAAAATGGTTCTTAGCTATCTACATTATAACCTCTCATAAAAAAGGTATATCTTCACTCCATTTATCAAAAGATATAGATGTAACACAAAAAACAGCCTGGTTTATGTTGCAGCGTATCCGCAATTGCTTTGGCATATCCGGCAATGACAAATTAGACGTAGCATTGATTATGATAAAAAATCACCTATAACCAAAAATTTCTTTGCGACGGTACAAAATAAACTTCATTTTGCTATATGCTATCACACAGCAGCCGAAATAATAAAAGATAGAGTTAGTTCTACAAAGCCTCATATGGGCTTAACTTCATGGAAATATGAAAAAATAGACGGTAAAGTATTAAAAAGTGATATGACTGTAGCAAAAAATTATCTTAACGAAAAAGAACTTGGAGACTTAAACCATTTTGTTTCACAATATTTAGATTATGCGGAAGGTTTAGCGAGGCGAAAAATAGGACTAACTATGAAAGATTGGGTAGATAAATTAGATGCGTTCTTAAAATTTAGAGTTATTCAAGATAAGGAATATCAATCAGATTTTGACCGATTTTCTCAAACCATAGATGAAATAAAAACAACAGGTAAATTACCGTCACCCAAAATATCATTAGGATTTAGTGTTAAAGAATTTCAGGAAAAACAAAAATTATCAGACTTTAATCAAAATCTAAACAAAGAATAAAGACGATAACAACTAAATAATTAAACCGTGTAGCAAAAACACGGTTTAATTACATTTCGATTTTGTGTAAACTTTTATATAATTAACATAACTTTTTATGAAAAAACTCTTTTTCCTCTGTTTTTTATTTTCCTGTACCGCATCATATTCACAACAACACGGTACTGAGAGAACCAAACGGGCTTTTCGCAGTGAACAGTTTAATCTGAGCGGATACGGTCAGGCAGTTGCCGGTTTGAGCAAGTCTTCTTTTGCCGGAGTCGGATCGTCGTTTGATGTTCAGCGTGTCATATTGTTTGCGACGGGCAGTCTGGGCACTCACGACAAGTTCGGTTACATGTTGATGTTAGATTTAGGGCCAAACATTTCTATGCAGGAGATGTATGGGGAGTGGTTACCGTACAGGTTCTTAAACATTCGTTTCGGTCAGTACAAGATTCCGTTTACCATTGAGAATCCTATGTCTGCATCACGATTTGAGACCGTTTACCCTTCTCGTTCTGTTTCGGCCATGTCAGGCAGTTCCGGTGATTTCAACCAGTTTGACGGTCGGGGAGTAAAGGCCGGTCGTGATGTGGGGTTAATGTTTTCCGGTCGGGCTATGGAGAGGGACGGTTTTCATCTGTTGGAATACAGTGCGGGACTGTTCAACGGCACGGGACTAAATACCAGGGACAACAACAACGCCAAGGATTTTGTAGGCTCTGCGTATATTCAACCAATAAATGGTTTGAAGGTTGGCGGGTCTTTTTACAGCGGCAAGATCACTCTTTCGAGCGATACCAACGGGCTTTCTCACGGCAATCACAGGAGGAAGGCTTACAGTACCGGTCTTGTTTTTGACAGCCGGTATTTTTATGTTCGTTCGGAATATATTTCAAACCGCACGGGAGATTTGCGCCGTCAGGGTTTTTATGTTTCCGGTTTGTGGCGTTTTGTTCCGGGCCGGTGGGAGGTTGTTGGGAAGTACGATTTATTTGATTCCGACTGTTCTTTGAGTCGTAACGAGGTCACCGACCTGACGTTTGGAGTGAATTATTTTCTTGCCTACCTGACCAAGATACAGGTTGATTACATTTTGACGGACGATTTGTTGCAGGGCTTAACCCATTCGGCAGCTGTACAGTTACAGATTTTCTTTTAATTTTTGAAGCTGCTTCCTCCCACGAATTCTCTAAGTAGGGACGTGTTGGGCAATTCGTCTACATCTATATAGTTGAAGTATCGTAGAAGTTTGAGCAGTCGCGATGCTTCCGAATATTCCGTGTCTTTTGGCGAGACTGCTGTCAGGACGGGTTCCGCGAGTCGTCTCAGGGCGGCGAGTTCGTAGAGCATAGCGGAATTAAACATGGCGTGGGCTTGTTCCTGGAAAGGGAATATCCATTTATTTTCTCCCTCTCTCACGCTTCTCCATCTGCTTATTGTTTCTTTTGCAGAGTAGTTTCTGAATTGGGCGTCTCTTACTATGCGTCTAATCAGTCTATTATCGGTAGTTGAGATCAAGTTATGGCTATCCAGGGCGATTGTTGTCAACGCCGAGACGTATACTTTGTACAACACAGAATGTTTGATTTTCGGCAGCAGCACGGGATTTAGGGCATGAGTACCTTCCATTATCAGCACTGAATTTTCGTCCATCCGGACTCTATTTCCACGGTAGACTCTTTCACCGAGCACAAAATCGTAAGTCGGCAGTGCGACTTCTTCTCCTTCGAGTATTTGTTTAAGGTCCGTATTGAATTTTTCCAGGTCGATTGCGTAGAGGGATTCGTAATCATATTCTCCGTTTTGGTCGAGCGGGGTATCTACGCGGTTGACGTAATAGTCATCGAGTGAGATACTTATCGGATGCAGGCTATTTGCCATCAGTTCTATTTTCAGTCTTTTGCAGAAGGTCGTTTTTCCGGAGGATGACGGGCCGGATATAAGGACGATACGGACTCCTTTGACGTATCGACGTACGATTTCGTCGGCTATTGCGGCTATTTTTCTTCCTTGGATTGTTTCCGAAACTTTCACGATGTCGGATATTTCGCCTTTACGATTGGCCAGGTTTAGCGCTCCGACGGTTTGCATTCCGATGGCTTTTTGATATATCAGCAGATCTTGGAAGACGCTCATCATTTTATCCTGACGTTCTATTGGCTTGAGTGTATTGGGATTTGACGTGTCCGGCACCCGGAGCAGGATACCGTTTGCAAACAGTTCGAGATCAAACAGATAGAGCCATCCGGAGGACGGCAGCAGCGGTCCGTAGTAGTAATCGATGTAGTTACCGAGTTTATTGTACCGGGAATAGGGTTTTCCACCTGTTTCGAGGAGCATGGCTTTATCTTCCATTTTGTTGTTTTGAAACAGTTTAATAACATTTTCCGTTCTATCGGAATAAGTTTCGAAGGGTGTATTTTGGGCCACTATTTCCTGCATTTTTATTTTCAGGGTTTCGATAACGACATTTGTTATAGGCTGTGTTATGGACAATTTGCAGAAGTAACCGTTTGACACAGAATGTTCTATGTATAATGTACCGTCAGGGAAGACGTCATTAACAGCCTTTGCGAGTACGAAGCAAAGCGACCGGACGTAGGAGCGCATTCCGGAGGCTATTGTCATGTCGATAAATTCGACATCTTTCGGGTTATAGCATTTATAGTTAAGCGCTTGCAACTTATTGTTCACTTTTGCTCCGGCGAGTTTGTGAGGAAGATTAATCTTCATTTCGTTATAGATTTCAAGCAACGAGACTCCTGCATTAAAGTTGTGGTATTTGCCGTTATTTTTGCAGAATATTGTTATTTTTTCGGTCATAGTTTTTAGTATTTGCTTTTGATGTTGTAATGTGGTTGGTGTTATGTGTAGTTGCGGAACGATACGCGTTGAAATCGTTAATTCGAGTGTATTTATATTGTTATCGACATACTTAATTTGCTTATATACAATAGATTCTAGCTTACACGCCATACTTTCCGTTAAACGCACGCAATCGTTTAGCGCGCGAAAAAAATTGCTTTGGGCGGTTGCTTTCGTCATAACGTAAGACTTAGCCCCCCGTCAATTCCAATCTTAATCTGTTCAGTTGATTCCTAACACTCGCATCTAACTGCCGGTCGCCAATCCGAAGGATAAAACCGCCAATAAGTTCTGTGTCAAGTCGCACCTCAAAATCAACCGAATCTCCGGCCGTAATGCCAAGCAAACCAATTAAAGACCGTTCAACAGCACCCGAAACAGGCTCAACGGTGGTCAATTTAACACTCGAAATCCGCTTCTCCCGACGGTAAACCTTGTCATACATCAACGCTATCGACGACATATACGATGCCCGACCATTACCAACAATGAGCCCAAATGCCCTGCGACAAGACTCACTAATTTCCTCACCGACAGCCGAAAATAATAACTCCTCTTTATTCCCGTCAGATACCGTCGGGTTCGAAAGAGCCTTCCCAAAGTCAGAAAACTCGGCCAACTTAGCAAGCACAGCCTGCATCTCGCCTACAAGGCGCGACTCCTCCCCTCGCCCGGCAGCAAAAAAATATATCGCCCGCGCGTAACGTGCCGAAATCCTCCCGGAATCAATCGTCATCCTAATTCGCCTCCGTCTCGCTAATTAACGCCTCAACAAGCTCCCGCTGATCCAATCGATCCGACAAATTGCGACGCAAAACCTTCTCTGCAATGCCCAACGAAAGCACTGCAACCTCGTTCCTGATATCCCGTAACGCCGCCTCACGCTCCTTCCGAATCGCTAAACGCGCCTCAGAAATAAGCTTGACCGCCTCAACTTTCGCCTGCTCCTTAGCCTCAGTGATGATGCCAAGACGTATCTCGTTAGCCTCCTTCAAAATACGCAACTCACCCTCATGAGCATCCCTCAAAATCTTCTCACTCTCCTCAGTAATGCCCGTAAGCCTCGCATTAGCCTCCTTCGCCGACGCAAGAGCCCGATCAATAAACGCCTTGCGTTCCTCTACCATCTTGACAATCACAGGAAAACCAAACTTGGCCAAAACAAAAAAAACTGTCCCAAACGCAATAAGCATCCAGAACAGTAAACCCAAATCAGGTGTCAGCAAATTCATATGACCTTAAAGTATAAAGCCGCAAACAACTACCGAAAACAACGCAACACCCTCAACCAACGCAGCTGTGATAATCATGTTCATGCGAATATCCCCCGCTACCTCCGGCTGGCGCGAAATACCGTCCATAGCCGACTGTCCAATCTTCCCAATGCCAAGACTCGCTCCAATGACAGTCAATCCCGCACCAAGTCCTGCGCCTAACTTCGCTAATCCCGCGCCGGTAGTCAACCCGGCAGCAGCCTGTAATAAAACTGATAATAACATAATGATGAAATTTAATTATAGTAAAAAAATATATTTAACGTCCTAATGCTTCTCCAAATGATGTGGCTCAACTTGCGACAAACCAATGAAAACCGCCGACAACATCGTGAAAACGTATGCCTGTATAAACGCAACCAAAAGCTCAACAAAATCAATGAAAATCGTCATAACTACCGACAAAACGCTCATCCCTACATTCATCGCCGTCCCAAGACCGACAGTGATGAAAATTACACTCGTCAAACCCAAAACTATCGAATGGCCGGCCAAAATGTTGGCAAACAAACGAATCATCAACGCAAACGGTTTCGTGAAAATGCCAACTAACTCTATCAAAGGCATAATCGGTATCGGAACTTTAAGCCATACCGGTACCTCCGGCCAAAAAATTTCCTTCCAATAGCCCTTCGTCCCGAAACTGTTGACCACAATAAACGTAAAAACCGCCAAAACACTCGTAACAGCCATGTTGCCCGTGACATTCGCACCCCCGGGAAAGACGGGAATGATGCCCAGCAGGTTGTTGAAAAAAATAAAGAAAAAAACCGTTAGCAAATATGGCGTATAACGATGGTAATTCTTCCCCGCACAAGGCTTTATGACGTCGTCAACAATGCTCATGATCAACATCTCCATCATCCCAACAAAACCCTTCGGCGATGCGTCCTCCGCCTTCCTCCCTTTATACCAATGAACACACGACATAATCAAAAAAATCAAAATCGCACTGCTCAAAAGTAATGAACAGGCATTCTTAGTAAGCGACAAATCCAATGGGCGAACCTCCTCCCCCAAAACATTCCTCTCAATAATCTTGCCCTTATACCGTCCTTCGTGAGCAATGGAAAATCCCTCATATTCAGCATGTCCATGCCCAAAACGCGAAGAAAAAAAGAAATGCCAAACACCGTCGCCCCCACGCACAATGACAGGCAAAGGAATAGAAATCGAATGTCCGTCAACCGTCGCAATATGCCAATCGTAAGCGTCGCCCACATGTTCGAGAATCATTTCGGTCACGTTCAAATCCCCCTCCGCGACGGTCGAAACTTCCTGCGAAACAACACTTATCCCTGCAAACAAAAACAGACAAAGCACCGTATATCTCATCCTGATCTTCATGTTTCCTTATTAACCTTTGCTCCCTTTTCTCGAAATACTAAGTAAACCGTATCAAATGCCAAAAATATAATATATAAAACCGCAAAAACAGCCACAAACCGCATTACTTCCGTCTTTACCGCAAAAACATAAAACACCACAAAAAAAATAGATGACAAAATCTTTCCGGCTTTCAGTCCCATCAACATATTAATCAATCGCCGATCCGAAACCGTCTTGCTTTTTGCCTCGACGACCCTAATCGCCATCCATTCGTAAACACAAAAAAATAAACAAGCGCCTGCCGCCCATCCAAAACCGGATTCACAAGCAAACAACTTGTCCTGAAGCGCCTTTATCCCCATGATAAGGGCACCCGTCACCAACACCAAACCAATACCGTATTTTTGAATTTTATTCATTAACTTGCTTACATTGTCACTTAAACTCGCCTACTTGCCCGTCTGTTCTATAGCGACCGAAACGACATTCTGTTTAACCTCCACAAATCCGCTTTCTATCTCCAGCATCCTTTCGTCATCGCCAACTTTGTAAGTCAAAGTTCCTTTTTTCAAAACCGAAATAATCGGAGCATGATGATTCAAAACGGTAAACAGGCCGGCTGCACCGGGCAAAGTAACGGAGTCCGCTTCGCCGCTGTAAATGACTTTTTCGGGGGAGATTACTTCCAAATTCATTGCCTTTTTATTTTGCCACTTTAATTTTTATCTTATCCGTCCCGCTAATACCTTCCCTGTCAACGGCTTCAAGTGCAACCTGACGCTCACCGTCCGGAAATTTCTTAGTCTGTTTTCCCGTTTTATCAAACAGGACGTCGGGTTTAAATCCGTTTTGTTCGCTGTGAGAAAAATCCCATGCATAGAAATCAATGCCCGGTTCAAAATCGTTGTGCTGCTTGGCA
Source organism: Dysgonamonadaceae bacterium (assembly GCA_031258895.1). Taxonomy (GTDB): domain Bacteria; phylum Bacteroidota; class Bacteroidia; order Bacteroidales; family Azobacteroidaceae; genus Azobacteroides. The sequence continues at coordinate 11,652 of JAIRMF010000085.1, forward strand.
TTGGGTATGCCGCCGAATTTATTTATAATCCACGTTTCAAACTCAAGAGCATTGGAGTTTCTTAAAATATTGTAATCATAATTCCTCAAAATCATATCGTATGGCTGCGAAAAAGCATTATTCTGCTTTTTAAGCCGCAAGTCGGAAACTTTTATCGCCATCGAACTCTGGTCAATCCCAATCCATTTCCTTCCCAATTTATCGGCTACGGCAATGGTTGTTCCTCCACCCACAAAGGGGTCAAGGACTGTATCTCCTTCGTTACTTGCCAACTCAATAATTCTTTCCAATAATAATTCGGGTTTTTGTGTCGGGTATCCAATACGTTCTTTGGCTGATGGTGCGATGAAAGGTATTTGCCAAACATCATTTTCTCTAACGCCCTTTTC
>JAIRMF010000095.1 GCA_031258895.1 Dysgonamonadaceae bacterium
CCCATTCCCTGAACATTTCCGCTTTCGGGGAATGAACCCTGAAAGCAAGGGCGATTATCATATTCAGCCCATACACATCGGGCATGATGCTACTTCCGGTTACGGTTGCTGTACAGGAACCGTCTGTTTTGATTACGCCCGATTTCAGAATGGCTTTTGCATGGTCATTAATAGTCCGAACATATACCTCGAACAAAGTGGCGATTTCAAACGCCGTCATCCGTACTTCGCCGGATTGCGGTACGGATACCAACCCGTTTTCTATGGTTATTGCTTCTCTTTTCATAAATTTATTTTTTTATGATTATTAATTGGCCGCGTTTCTGCGCACCATCAGTTTATCCATATCTTCCGAAATTTTCATGTCCGTAACTTGGGCATAACCTTGTGTTGTTGCAATATTTGCATGCCCCATCATTTTGGCGATACTCTCAATGGAAAGTCCCGCCGAAATCGCCAACGTTCCGAAGCTGTGCCGGCTTTGATGGTACGAGAGATTCTCTTTCAAGTCCATTGTAATGCCGATTTGGTTTATATCGTACCAAATCTTGTCACGGACAGGTAAAGGAAATACAGGCCGGCTGTCGTCGGTGGTATTGTAGAGTGAAAGTATTTGCTCCGCTATCGGGTGTAAAGGAATGAACGCCTCTACGTTCGTTTTTACCCGTCGTTTTCGGATATAGACCCTGCCTTCCGCCGTTTTGCCGATATGGTGCGGATAAAGACGGTGTATATCCACGTAGGCAAGCCCTGTCAGTGAAGAAAAAATGAAAGCCCTGCGAATTAATTCCAAGCGTGGGTCACACATCGGGGTTTCCATCATCCGTTTCATGTCGGATTTGCTTATATAGCGATGCTTGGCTGGCTCTTTCTTCTCATATCTTACATCCTCAATCGGGTTGCTTCTTAATACCTCCTGGTCGATGGCAATATAGATAAGCCGGTTGAGCCAAGTGATGCACTTGTTTATATATCCCGATTTACGCTCTGCCGTGGTCTTCATAAAGATTTTGAACGATTCGCCGAACTCTTCGGTAATGTCCGCAAAAGCGATGTCCTCCATTCCCCGTGAGAGAAGAAACTCTTGCAGATTCAACTGTGAGAGTTTGGACTGTCGCCAGGTTGTGTTCGATTTTATTTCAATTGCGCGAATCCGCAAACGTTCTATCTCCACTTTGCCTGCTTCGAGCAGGTAAGTGGGTATGGAATTTATCCCGACAATCGTATTTTTCAAAAGTTCACTACTGACCGCTCCCTGCTCTTTGAGGATGCGTTCATAGGTCTGTTCCAAATTTTGGCGGAAAGCGGTAAGTTGATTGTTATCCCGTTCATTCTTGATGACGCCTTTCCTGGCGTTCCAGTCTTCGGGCTGACAATAGATACCGGTTGTGAGTGCCGAACTTTTACCGTCGATACTGATACGGCACATAACGGTGGTTGTGCCATCAGATTTTACTTTATTCCGATTGATGTAAAATAATAGTTTGAATGTACTACGCATGATATTTTGAATTATAGAATTAATACTAAATCGCTTGTTGCTTCTATCAATTTATCCATGTCCTCGAAAAGTTTCTTCGGAGTAACGCGGGCATAGACTTGGGTGGTTTGGATATTACTGTGACCGAGCATCCGGCTGATGGTTTCGATAGGCACGCCTTCTTCGAGCGTAATAAGGCTTGCGAAGCTGTGGCGGCCTGAATGGTAGGTCATTGGCTCTTTAATATCCGCCAAAACCCGCAAACCTTTCATGTTGGCTTTTATCATTTCTGCCGATTGCCACGGAAATAGCGTATCCCTGTCTTCGTCCCTGTATTTTTCAATCAGGGCGATAGCTTCGGGCAACAGTTTGACACGCGCACGATAGTCCGTTTTCTTCCTCGCATATTTAAGCCACAGGCTGCCTTCTTCGTCTGAGAACAGGTTTTCTTTGGTAATGCGGGATACATCCGCGTAAGCAGTGCCCGTGTAGCAGGCGAAAAGAAACAAATCCCTTGTAAAACGGGTTGATGGACGGTTTTTTGGAATATCCAAATCCCGCACTTTCTCAAAACTCTCTCGACTTAATGCTTTGGGAGTGGTTATTGTCTGTTTGGGTAATTTGTAATGGGCAAAATGAAATTTCTCGGAAATGCCGTTTTTAAAAGCAATCTTGCAAATTTTCTTTAATATAGCCAGATAATGGCGAACAGTATCCATCGCATATCCCTGTTCCGTCAAAACAAACTCCTGGTACTCGCGAATGAATTGTTCGTTCAGTTGCCCGAAAGCAATATCTTTCGTCTTGAACTTCTTTTTAATAAACTCGCCGAGTGAACGGTGGGTGTAAAAATACGTTGATAAGGTGGTCGGAGCGCAGTCTATCCCGATGCGAGCTTTCAGTCCCTCCATGTGTTGGGTAAGCAGAGCCAAAAGGGTCGTTTGCGAATCCATGCTTCCCTGAAACAAGACCTTTAGCGATTCCGCATCGAAAGGTTTTTTGCGTTCCACGAGGCTGTCGAATGCCGAATGTATCGCCAGCAAAAGTTTGTCGATTTTGGCGTTTACTTCGACAGCTTCACGGCTTTTGCCGTCCAGTCTGCTTTCGCGGGGATTCCACAAATCGGGGGTGCAGGATAGTTTGCTGCTGAACTGCGCCATCGACTGGTTCACAGTGATGCGCCCCATAATCGGCGCTTTGCCCGATTTATCCAAACTGCTCTTTTTCAGGTAGAGCAACACCTTGAA
>JAIRMF010000021.1 GCA_031258895.1 Dysgonamonadaceae bacterium
GTCGGAATCTCCGCGCTCCCTATACGGGTCACAACCTGGCGAACCTCAGGAAAAGAATCCAGCAAGATCTTTTCCGCACGGGAAGAAATTTTAACCATACTCCCAAGGGAAGTCCCCTGTCCCATACTCAGTTCCGCCGCAAAATCACCCTCCTCCAAGCTCGGAATAAATTCTCCGCCCAAACGCGCAAAGAGTACCAAGCTAAGCAAAAAGCAGACAACCGTCCCACAAAGGAGACTCCAGCCCCGCCTCAAGCAGCCGGTAATAATCGGGCGATACCAGCCGTACAACTTCTCCATCACCCTGTCCGACAGTGTAGTCTTATATGTCGTATTTCTCTGCAAACAAAGCGCGCTCATCATCGGGACATACGTCAAAGACAGAACAAAAGCCCCCAAGATCGCGAAAAACACCGTCATCGCCATCGGACGAAACATCTTGCCCTCTATACCCCCCAAACTGAAAAGAGGCAAATACACAATCATGATTATAATCTCGCCAAACGCGGCGCTGTTACGTATGCCGGAGGCGGCCCTAAAAACCTTCCCATCCATCTGGCTACGCGACAGAATCGTCCCGCCGGAATCCTCGGCGCCAAAACCGCCAATAGCAGTCGGCCCCCTGCGATAAACATAATGACAAACCGCCTCAACAATTATAACCGCGCCATCCACGATAAGCCCGAAATCAATAGCGCCCAGACTCATCAAATTCCCGCCAACCCCAAACACATACATCATCCCAAAAGCGAAAAGCATGGCAAGCGGAATAACCGACGCAACTACCATCCCGGCACGAAAATTTCCCAAAAACAGCACAAGAATCAAGACGACGATAATCCCGCCCTCCGTCAAGTTACGTGCAACCGTCCCCGTGACACGCCCGACAAGTTCGCTGCGGTCGATAAACGGCTCCAAAACAATCCCCTCCGGCAAGCTACGCTTAACGTCCTCAATCCTCTCCTTCACGTTCCTGATAACCTTCTGGAAGTTCTCCCCCTTCAACATCAAAGTAATGCCGGCAACAACCTCGCCCCGACCGTTACGAGTCACGGCCCCGTAACGCATCGCCGTGCCGTACCTCACCGTCGCAACGTCGCGAATCAATACCGGCGCGCCCGTCACGCCGGTCACAGCGATGCTCCCGACCTCATCCAACGTTCCAATCAATCCAAGTCCGCGAATAAAATACTGCATGCCGTTCCGTTCAATGTAACTCCCGCCGGTATTGCCGTTATTAGCAGCCAAAGCGCCGTAAACATCGCGCAAAGAAACGCCCATAGCGTTCAGTCTGTCGGGATCCACAGCAACCTCATACTGCTTAACATGTCCGCCCCAACCGCTCACGTCAGCCAAGCCCTCCGTGCCGGCCAAGCGCTTGCGGACAATCCAGTCCTGGATACCACGCAAGTCCGCCAGGCCGTAAACCCCCTCGTACCCGTCCCCTACACGAAGCGTGTAATGGTAAATCTCGCCAAGCCCCGTCGTCACAGGAGCCAGCCCAATACTCCCGATTTCCTTCGAAACAACGTCCTCAGCCTCCCTCAAGCACTGCCCGACCTGCTGGCGCGCAAGGTAAACGTCAACCCCCTCCTCGAAAACAAGCGTGATCACAGAGAGTCCGCTGCGACTGATACTGCGGCGCTCCAAAACCTTCGGAATATTCGCCAACGAAGCTTCCACCGGCACAGTGATCATCTGCTCCACCTCCTGCGCGCCAAGCGAGGGCGAAACAGTTATAACCTGCACCTGATTATTCGTTATATCGGGAGTGGAATCAAACGGCAGCTTAGACAACGAATACCCCCCCCAGACAACCAACAAAACAGTCAACGCCCCGACAAGCGTTTTGTTTCCAATCGAAAACAATATTAATCTCTCAAACATAGCGTAAATATAAATCACATTGGTTACTCATATAAATCAAATCCCCGCACACAAACCGCCGTCAGCGTTTCACCCGCCGAAAACATCGGCAAACGAAAAACCATAAACATTAAGTGTCTTAACGACAGTAATGAATTAAAAACCTTATGTATTTAACAATAGAAAAAGCCGGGACGCAGAACAGCGCCGGCAGTCAAAGTCAGGAAAAAAGCGGGGGACGCCAAACAGAACGAATCACCGTCAACGAATACCCCAGAAACACAGCGTCATAAAAATCCCGCGCAAAAACATCGCCCGCAACACAATCGCCATAAACAGGCGCCGCCGCGGAAAACCCGTGACACGAGTCGCATACGCAAAACGGAGAACAGCCATCCCCGCAGCCGGAATCCCCTGCATGATCATCATGCCGCTCCCCGACGCACGCGGAATCCTCCGAAAGCCCGTCCAAACAGCACGGCGCCGCCGAAACAAACAATATACACGCAGCCAACACAAAAATAAAGAGTCTCATCTCACAGTGGTGTTCGTAAAAACTCCGCAAAGGTACGAAAAAAATTCCAAATATCATAACCCCGCAAAAAAAAAGAATAAAAATCCATCCGAAAACCGAAAAAAAACACGTACCTTTGCACAAATATTATTAACAATCTAAAAACCACAAAAATGAAACATCAAAACACCATCAACATTCTTGCCCTCGCAATATGCATGGCAACAACGTCAACAATGGCCCAAACCGCCGGAAAAGTCGAATCCACAGCCGCACAGTACCTCGCCGCCCAAGTAGACAGCCTGAACAAAAAACTATACGTGTACTCCGACTACTCCGACTCCCGCAACTACTTCACCCAGCGAGGCCTGATGAAAAGCGGCGACAACGTGCCAACCCCGCAAATGAACGAAGCCCACGAAACAGCCCTCTCCGGAACATCCGCCATACAAATGCAAATCACACTCTCCCCGACACAATGGGCCGGATACTACTTCGGTAACGGAATACAAAACAACGGAGCTACACCACAATTCGACTGGGGCGACAACTCCGCCGGAATAAACCTCACAGGCGCCTCCAAACTCGTGCTCCACGCGAAAACAACAGCCGACGAACCTACACGCATCAACTTCTTCATCGGCGGAAACGGCAGCGGAAAACAATACCCCGACTCCGACCGCAAAGAAACAGGTTACGTGTCCCTAAACCAAGAATGGCAAAAGTTCGAAATCCCCCTCGAAGGCGCAGACCTCTCATATCTCTCCGGCGGATTCGGCTGGGTGACAAACTTCGGCGCACTCGTCAACAATACAAACACAACAGAAACCGCGACCGTGACAATCCTCTTAGACGAAATATACTACGAGTTCCAAGAACCACGCATCGCGCCAACCTTTCCCGCAAGCTATGAAGCCGTCCCGCTAAATGAGGACGGATATTTCATCAACTCGGTGGCGTACTCCTACGACCTGGCGGTAGCCACCCTAGCGCTGTCCTACGCCGGCAAAACGGAACAGGCACTCTCCATAGCAGACGGCCTCCTCTTCGCCCTCCGGCACGACAGAAAATTCGATCTGCCCGAACGCGGCCTCCGGAATGGCTATGCAGCAGGTAATCCGTCCTCCTTCCCGGGATGGACTTCCGCCGCCGGCAAAGCGCCGTTCGCCAAACTCACCGGATTCCAAGACATAGTCAGCCAAGAATGGTGGGAAGACTACTACAGCGACTCGTTCTCCACAGGAAACAACGCATGGGCAATCCTCGCCTTCATAGAAGCATACCGCATCTCGAACAACAAAGATTACCTCGCCGCAGCCTGCGACGTCGCCGACTACATCCATACGCTCAGAGACAATACCAACGGAGGTTTCAAAGGCGGCTGGGAAGGGTTCGACGACAACCAACAGCAAGCCGGATACATCAGTACCGAGCATTGCATCGACATCTTCAGCGCATTCACCCGACTTGCCGACGAACTGTCCGCACTGTATTCTCCGGACCTGAAAAAGGTGTCGTTATATCAGAGTGATGCAGCTCACGCCCGCGATTTCGTGGTAAGGATGTACGACCAAGAACAAGGCCTTTTCTACACCGGAACAAAGCCCGACGGCAAAACGATCAATCGCGACGTATACCCTCTCGACGTAAACACATGGGGTTTAATGGCCTTCTATGACGATCCGGCAATAAACCAGAAACAAATCTTAGCCACCATCGAAAACCGCTTCGCCGTAGATGGAATGTACGACTTCAACGACGACAGAGACGGTATCTGGTGGGAAGGTTCGCTCCAGAAAATCATAGCCGAAAAAATAGCGGGAAATCCGGAAAAAGCCGCAGAGCAGTTAGCCGTAGCCAACGCTGCCGCCCAGCCGGACGGAAGTATCACGGCAGCCGATCGTGACGGCGTAACGACCGGTATCTGGCTGGAAGGAGTAGGCGATGACGGCCAGCCAAAAGGTAATGAGTGGAAATACAACAAACGCGTGCACACCGGAGCTACGGCATGGCTGGCATTCGCTCAACTTGGCGTCAACCCCTTAGACCCCCGCCGCTCACAAACCGACATCAACATTCATCCCGCCGTCACCCGGGCGAGAAGCTATGTTCTCGACGGCCGTCTTCATGTAACAGGCGTTTCAAAAAATACTCCGATAAGAATCTATTCCGTAACAGGCAGAGAAATAGCGCACAACGGATCGTCTGACGGTGACACATTCTCCTGCCCCCTCCCCGCCCGCGGCACATACATCGTGACGGCAGGAACAAAGAATTGGAAAGTCGTTTTTTGAGTCGCGAGTGGATTTATCAGGAAGGAGGACTAAGGTTCTCCTCCCTTTTTTTGTAAGGCCACCTCAATCCTTATCAAAAGCAGGCCCGCCGTCCCTTAACCAGTCACCCTTCTCACGGACAATCCGGCGAAGAAAATCATCGTCAAAAGTCGGACGGTCAGGGTACTGAGAACCGCCGTGCTCGTTCCTCTCAAACCGGCCGTCAACCTCCCGCTTAACCGCCCCATCCATAAACTTGACTACCAAATACTCCCCGAAACGTTTCCATTCGTCAATCGCAGTTTGAGCCGAAGAAATACTGTACTCGGTCAGAAAATTAACGGCCCTATCCCTGTCCGTCAAACAAAGCTCGAGCGCCTCCCCCTCAATCGTCGCCTGATTCTCCAGATAACCGCCCTCAAGCCTGTCCTGCAAGGCAACTGCGTAAGGCAGTACCTGATCATAACGTGAATAAGCCATGTTGGCGACCCAGTTATGTATCCAAAATGAAGACGTCCAGGAAAAATGTTCGAAATCACCGTTGCCAACACGATAACACTCCGGAACACGACTGAGACACGGATAAATCGGATTATAAACAGTGAAACACGCATCGTCAACCCCAAACCACAAAACACCGCCGACAATATCAGGAAGGAAACTCCGCATCTGAGAAACAAAAGTAAACGCAGTCTGTTGAGTAGACACCGGACGCTCAAAAATATACCTCTCGCCGTCAACACCCCAAGTAATAGGACTTAAACGGTACGGAGAATGAAACGGCCCGGCCGCCACATCATTCGAGGGATCAAACGGAGTCCCCTCATAATGATCACGCATCGAAGACATCAAATCCCGTACGCCTAACTTGCGCTTAGGACGTATATACAAAGGCATAGGCTCCGTATCATTGCCGAAAATATACGGTAGCCAACGGTCCGCACCATCCGACCAGCGATTGAAAAAACTCCAAACACGCGCCTCACAAAAACGTAAACCCGACCACTCAACAGGATTATAAGCCCCCGCAAAACTGAAATCTTCATCCCGACCCTCAAAATATCCCTTCTCCCTGGCGAAAGAAATAACATCCTCAGAATAAACACAATTTTCAGGATCATGAAGCGGAAACAAATGAATCCTCGCCTGGTTGGCATGGGCAGAAATACAGTCGTCAGGAATGCGAACCGCAACCCATACCGCACCACGACTGCCGCTCCCCTTGCCAATCATGTCCATAATCCAAACCTCATCCTTATCAACAATGGAAAAAGATTCGCCCGAACTGTAATAACCGTACTCTTTCACAAGATCGGTCATTATTTTGATGGCTTCACGAGCCGTTTTCGCACGTTGCAAGGTGATATAAATAAGACTGCCGTAGTCAATAAGTCCCGTTGAATCGGAAAGTTCGCTGCGTCCGCCCCAAGTCGTCTCACCTATACATAGCTGATGCTCGTTCATGTTGCCGACAACATTAAACGTCTCGGTTTCCTGCGCAATCCTGCCCAGATACTTCCCCGTGTCCCACTCCCGTACATCAAGCATCATACCCGAATCATGGCGCGAACCAGGCCAAAAATAAAGCTCGCCGTACAAAGAATAAGAATCGGCAGAATAAGTAACCATGGTAGAACCATCAATGGACGCACCTTTCCCAACAAGAAAATTAGTGCAAGGATAAACCTGCAAACAAAAAAATATGCATGCAAATAAAAAATACTTCTTCATCGTCTTAATCATTGATTAAAAATCACAACATTATAACTACTCCCTTAGTATCTTCGCGCCGATAGCATTGAGCCTCCCGTCAATATCCTGATATCCGCGGTCAATCTGATCGATATTGTATATCCTGCTCTCGCCCTCAGCGCTCATCGCAGCAAGAAGCATCGCTATACCCGCCCTTATATCGGGAGAAGTCATCGTGGCGGAACGAAGACGATACTTCCTGCCTGAACCTATCACGGTTGCCCTGTGAGGATCGCAAAGTATGATCTGTGCACCCATATCTATCAACTTATCAACAAAAAATAAACGGCTTTCAAACATCTTCTGGTGGATCAAAACACTTCCGTTGGCCTGCGTCGCGACAACCAAAAAAACACTCAAAAGGTCGGGCGTCAAACCAGGCCACGGAGCATCGGAAACAGTCAAAATAGAACCGTCCATAAAAGTCTCAACAGTATATAAATCCTGCTGAGGCACGACTATATCGTCGCCTTCACGATCTATCACTATCCCCATCCGACGAAAAGCATCGGGAATAATTCCGAGTCCCTCATACACAACATTCCTTATACGCAATGCCGACTGCGTAATCGCCGCCATCCCGATAAAACTGCCAACCTCTATCATATCCGGCAAAACAGTGTGAGAACAACCACCCAAAAAATCGACCCCTACAACCTTCAAAAGATTGGAAGAAATACCGGTAATGTTCGCACCCATCGCCGACAACATAATGGACAACTGTTGCAGATAAGGCTCACAGGCAGCATTGTAAATCGTAGTGTCGCCCTCAGCCAATACCGCTGCCATCAAAATATTGGCAGTTCCCGTAACCGACGCCTCTTCCAGCAATATGTAAGCGCCCCTAAGACCCTCCGACTTAATCTCGTAGGCCTGCTTCTGAGGATTATACCTGAAATCCGCTCCCAACTTTCCGATACCCGTCAAATGAGTGTCCAAACGCCTCCGACCAATCCTGTCGCCTCCAGGCCTATGTAACACAGCTTCGCCAAAACGAGCCACAAGAGGCCCGACCAGCATCACCGAACCCCTCAAAGTCGCCGCACGTTGACGGAAATCATCAGTGTGGATGTAATCAAGATCAATATCATCCGCCCGAAAAGTGTAAACACCTTCCGATAAACGTCCAATTTTAACTCCCATTGCGCCAAGTAACGCAATAAGATTTTTCACATCAAGTATCTCAGGGACGTTCCTAATCGTCACCGTTTCCGCCGTAAGTAACGTTGCACAAATAACCTGCAACGCCTCGTTTTTGGCGCCCTGCGGAACAATCTCCCCAGAGAGTTTACAACCGCCTTCAATTATAAATGTTGACATAAAAATAGCTTTATTTCGCAAATGTAGCAATAATTTTCCAAAACAGAACCGACGCTTCAAAAGACGAGTACTCCCGTATAAATGGTTTTTCAAGGCAACAAGTTATATCACCGACTTTATTCCCAAGTAAATCTTTTATTTGCGGATTTGTTTAAGTTTCCAACAAAAAAACGTACCTTTGCACTGCAAAAAATATGAAGAAACTCTATGAAAACAGTATTAAGCGGCATCCGTCCCACAGGTAATCTGCATCTTGGAAATTATTTCGGTGCAATGGTTAATTTCTTGAAAATGCAGGAAATACACCGGTGCTTCTTCTTTATCGCAGACTGGCACTCCCTAACCACACACCCAGACCCGAAAATGCTCCACGTAAATGTTACCGGCGTCCTCTCCGAATATCTCGCCTGTGGACTTGACCCGCAAAAAGCAACCTTGTATGTACAAAGTGAAGTGCCGGAAATTGCCGAGCTGTATCTGCTGCTAAACATGCACGCATACCTTGGCGAACTCGAAAAAACCGTGTCGTTCAAGGAAAAAGCGCGGCAAAACCCGCAAAATATCAATGCCGGACTGCTTACCTATCCTGTGCTGATGGCAACCGACATACTAATCCATAATGCCGATTTCGTCCCCGTCGGAAAAGATCAGGAACAGCACCTGGAAATGACCAGAAATTTCGCTGCTAGATTCAATTACAAATATGGTGTGGAATATTTCAAAATGCCGACCGCGTATATCTATGGAGAAAAAGATCTTATAAAGATTCCAGGCCTCGACGGCAGCAGAAAAATGGGTAAATCGGATGGAAACTGCATTTACCTGATCGATGAACCGAAAATTGTAGAGAAAAAAATAAAAAGCGCACTGACCGATAACGGCCCGACAGGTGAAAATACACCAAAACCGGAATGTATCGAAAACCTGTTCACTATCCTTCGAGCGGTTTCCGAACCGGAAGTGGTGAAACATTACGAAACTCTATGGGATAGTGGCGAACAGCGTTGGTATGGTAGCCTGAAAAAACAGCTTGCAGAAGATGTCATAAAGCTGACGACCCCCATCAGAGAGAGAATCAACAACATTAAAAACGACACAAAATACCTCGCCGAAATAGTTGAATCCGGAACCGTGAAAGCCCGAACAAACGCCTCGAAAACATTGAAGGACGTCCGGGAAATAATGGGATTCAAATCATTTTCATAAGAAGCACAATACTTTATGCCAGAAAACAAAAGCTTTAATCCGAACAGACATCTGACCAAAAAACAGATATTGAATCGTATTACCGATCTATTCAATTCCCATCCTCGGGAATCAATGACACACAGGCAGGTCAGCGGGAGCATAGGAGCTGTCTCTCAATTAAACCGTCAATTTGTTGCACACCTCCTCGAAAATTTCGTGCAAAATGAGTTCTTAATTGAAGTAGAAAGAGGAAGATATAAACTTAACGGGAAGGGAACGGTTGCCGAAGGACGCTTCGAAAGACGTTCCAGCGGTAAAAATTCATTCGTCCCTGACGACGGAAGCATATCACTCTTTGTAGCTGAACGAAACTCATTACACGCAATGAACGGCGATCGAGTGAGAGTTCAGGTTCTTGCCAAACGTAAAGGTAAAACACCCGAAGCGGAAGTTATAGAAATCCTCGAACGTAATCAGAATAATTTTGTGGGAGTACTGGAGGTGGGACGTAACCATTCGCTTCTACTGACAGACAGTAAAATCCTTGCACAGGATATCATCGTTTCAAACGACAAACTCGGAGGCGCTATCGACGGTCAGAAAGTTGTGGTCAGGATTATCCGTTGGCCGGTAAAGGCAAGGAATCCTGAAGGTGAAGTGATTGAAATCCTTGGCAATGCAGGTGAAAACCATACTGAGATGCACGCTATACTTGCCGAATTTGGACTGTCGCATCGCTATCCCGAAAATGTTGAAAGAGAAGCAGAGAAGATCCCGACTAAAATTACAGAAGCAGAAATAAAGGCAAGAGAGGATTTCAGGAAAGTGCCGACTTTTACGATTGACCCCGCCGACGCTAAGGATTTCGACGACGCTCTGTCGATACGCCGCCTTGAGAACGGAAATTGGGAGGTGGGAGTTCATATTGCCGATGTAACGCACTATGTGCCGGAGGGTGGCATTATTGACAGAGAGGCTTACCGCAGGGCTACTTCGGTCTATCTGGTTGACCGTACCGTTCCGATGCTGCCTGAATCGCTTAGCAACAATCTTTGTTCTCTCCGTCCCAACGAGGATAAACTATGTTTCTCGACGGTTATTGAGCTGACGGATGAGGCTGAAATAAAAGGGTATAAAATAATACGCACCGTTATAAATTCCGACCGCCGGTTCGACTACGATGAGGCCCAACGAATTATCGAAACAGGCAGAGGTGACTTGAAGGATGAAATCTTGACGCTCGATCGTATGGCTAAGATACTTAAAAATAGACGATTCAAAGAAGGCGCTATAAGTTTTGAGCGTGCCGAAGTGAAATTCGAACTTGACGAAAATGGAAAGCCACTTCAAGCATACATGAAGGAGTCGAAAGAATCGAACAAACTTATCGAAGAATTTATGTTGCTTGCTAATCGTCTTGTGGCCGAAGCTATCGGGAAGACGGGAAGAGGCAGAAGACCTCGCACATTTGTTTACCGTATCCATGACCTGCCGAATCCTGAGAAGCTGACCAATTTTTCGGAATTTGTGCGTCGGTTGGGCTACAAGCTGAAAGATAGGGGCAGTACGGGGGAGGTATCGAGGAGTATCAACAGCTTGCTCGAAAAGGTGCAGGGTAAAAAAGAGCAAAACCTTATCGAAACTATTGCTATACGCTCAATGTCGAAAGCCGTTTATTCGACGCACAATATAGGTCATTACGGATTGGCTTTCAGGTATTACACTCACTTTACATCGCCCATTCGCCGTTATCCCGATATGATGGTGCATCGTTTGCTGGAGCGTTATCTTGTGGGGGGGAAGACGGTTGATGAACAGAAGATAGAGGAAGAATGTAAACACTGTTCGTCGATGGAGACACTGGCGATGAGTGCCGAGCGGATGTCGATCAAATACAAGCAGGTCGAGTTTATGGTCGATAAGGTTGGGATGGAGTTTGACGGTGTGATTTCGGGTGTGACTGAATGGGGTTTGTACGTTGAAATTGCGGGAAGCGTTTGCGAGGGGATGGTTGCGATACGAGACTTGCAGGACGATTATTACGAATACGACGAAAAAAATTATCGTCTTATTGGCATCCGTCGGAAGCATTGTTACAGACTTGGCGATTCTTTGAGGGTCAAGGTAGTAAAGGCAAACTTGGAGAGAAGACAATTGGATTTTGCGTTATGCTAAAATTATTTTTATATATCACCAATGGAAAAGATTATTAAATGCTTCTTTACGTTCGCTGCTCTTATTATTTTCAGTACGGGCATAAATGCGGACAACATCAAGGCTCTGATTGTTACGGGTCAGAACAATCACAATTGGCAAGTCAGCCACATTGCTCTTCGGCGGATTCTCGAGAACTCCGGACGTTTCACGGTAGATTTAGCCGTATCACCTGAGAGGGGCGGGGATATGAATGTTTTCAAGCCTGATTTCAAGAGTTATCAGGTTGTTATCCTCGACTATAACGGAGATGACTGGTCGGACGAAACGCGGGGCAATTTTGTGGATTATGTAAAAGGTGGTGGAGGGATAGTTTTTTATCATGCCGCCAACAATGCTTTCCCGGAATGGAAAGAATACAACAAAATATCTGCTCTTGGCGGTTGGGGTGGACGCGACGAAAAGTCGGGGTC
>JAIRMF010000136.1 GCA_031258895.1 Dysgonamonadaceae bacterium
ATGGAATCCTGATGCATCCGCACATGCTTTGCGCCAAGCGTTAATACCGTTGCGGCGCTGGCTACAAAGGAAAACAGTTCACAGGTGATATTGCCGTGAGATTCAAACTGTGCGGCAATGTCAACACCATCGTCTACAGATCCTCCAAGTGAATTAACACGGACAAGCACCGGTTCGCTTTTCCTTTTGTAGAGGGCTTGCTTAACGGTGTATTTGGAGTTTGTCCATGTACCTATTCCGTTGTCAATATCAATGTCGTAATGTTTTGCCATGCTTTGTACTTTTTACGATGCAAAGATATGGTGATGGCGCCAAGGGAAAAAATACATACATGTACCGTTATTTTGATACAACAAGGGACTGTGATGGTGGGTTTATAGTATTTCGGGCAGGGAAAATAGTTTTATATAGCGGATTTCAACCACAAAATAGCGATGTCCTACTCGTAGGAGTAAACTTGCATAATTATCCGGAAAAATATACATATAGCGTAAACTTATATACATTTTCGGGTAATTATATACAGGTTTACACAAAATCAAGGTATAATAAGTTCGCCACTTATCCGGATGTAAGGGACTATAATGGCGGTTCTATGATATTTCGAGTAGGGAAAATAGGTTTATATAGCGGATTTCGACCACAAAACATCTACGTCCTCCGCGTGATGATTCGGATATGAATGAAGTATGAACGGTGGGAAACGGACGGCTACCGCTACCCAGTAACCATTGTTTTCCTTCCACGTCTGTTAGCCGGAAAACAAAATCGGCTACCGTCAGATGATGCAACGTGAGGCGTGTTTCTCTTCCGCCGTCCGCTACGTTCAGGGTGACGACGGTTGTCATGATCGTTTGACCGTTGATTGTATCGGGCTTGGTTTCTAACGCAAAGGCGTCCACTACCGGCAGAGTAGTGAAGGCGCCGAAAACGGAAACGGGAACTCCTGACGAAATTTTTTCGTCCGCTACCACCTGAATGGATGATGCGTCGGCGAATTCAATTTTTTTATAACCTGGTAAAAACATAATAGTGATATTGGATAAAGTTTGTTACATTAAGATATTGTTTGACGATAACTTCTTTTTCAACCGGTATACGCGCTGTGATATTGCACACCAGTTTGACTCATTGTCTTCAATACCGTATTTCTCCATAAACAAATAAATATGCTCGTTTAGGGTGATTTTGCTGAAGACTTTGGGTTGAATGATTTTCCGATAGAGAAAAACATCAAACTGTTCGAGAAAGGATTTTATGAGATATTGTTTTGCCTTCGGACTTAACGCGTTGTACGTGCGGGGATCTTTATCACTAAAGCAAGGCATTAATATCCGTACGTTTGCACCTGTGCCTATATCGGGCTTTTCGTCCTTTTGCAGTCGTCTAACATATTTGTGAATTATATTGCGTTCAACCGAGTATTTCGGTAAAAAAGCCGGATTTCCGTATATATAATGAATGAAGTCGGCAAGGTAAGGCGGCGCTGTTAAATACAAATATACATCCATAATATACTCTGAATTAAATACAAAGATAATAAAAAACCGGCGAAAAAGCAACTGTTCATATAAAAGACATACGTACGCCTGACTTATACTTTTATCTCCCGAAAACTACCCTTGCCAAAACATAGGAAAAAAACTGTACAATCGTGCAGAACGGCTAAAATACCCCTTTTTTAGGGCTTAAAACATTGATTATCAACACGCACCCTTTTTGCACGATTTTGCACGATTTTTAAATATTCTTTATCAGATAGACAAAAACTGTACAACCGTACAATCGTGCAAAATCGTGCAAAAAAAGTACGTTGTGACACAACGAGTTAACCGCATTTGCACGATTGTACGATTTTTTTCTTACTTTTTATATAGGTCTATTTTCAAAAAGTTAAAAAATTAAAAAGAAAGAATATATATATGCCTCCGTATATTTTTGATTTACTTTTTGTTATTCCATTTTATAATATATCCCCTTATCTAAAAATTTATATTTGTTAACAAACAGAGAGCGCGCAAAAGGAAAAAAGGCCCCCGAAAGGTATGTTTTTAAAGGAGAAAATCGAATAAAAACCCAAAAATCGTGCAAAATCGTGCAAAATCGTGCAAAAAGGGTGCGTGTTGATAATCAATGCTTTACGATTGCACGGTTTTACAAAGGGGCTTTATCTGATTTTAATTGTCCGTGCCGGCTATCGCCGACGGTATGTGTGGCGGGTTATTCCGGTGAGCCGGACAGGATACTTTTGAAAGTTTTAATGTAGGATTTTCCTGTCCTGTTTAGCATTTCGATAAGCAATTTGTTTTTTGAATACCAGTATTTACCTGATAGCCAATGTTGAGGTCTGCGAGTTGGTCTAAAGTCAAGATAACCTTCATGACCCGGACTGTATCCTTTCCCTACGCCTTTCTCTACGTAGATGCCATACCGGAGAAAAGTGTGTGTGATTTTGGTGGCGTTACCGCCCGACTCTCGGTGAACAAAAGCCCGAAGACTGTTTATCAGGGCGCCGGTGTTTATTATATCCTCCTCCCGGAGCTTGGTTTTCCAGATCTCAACCATCATGTCCGCCCATCCGTCAAGGTACCGTTCAATATCCTTGTCGTTAGTTATTCCATTCGTCCCCATTATAGCATAAGTCTATGGGTATTTCTATCACAACCTCGAAATACAGTCCCGTGCATCCGGAAAGTACATAACCGGGAAATTCGTGCCATGGTACCGAATCAAGTTTTAGGTATGTCATCTCATTTTCGAGTACTCGCCGGTCTAATATGAGCTTTTTCATTATCTGACGGAAAACGGTACGGCATTCCTGGAGCGCTGCGTGTTGCAGATCCATGTTTCCATAAGGGAATTTCTTGAGGATGAAGACAGTGTGTGAGCGGCGCTCGAAGAATCCTGCTCCGCGGCTTCCTATCAATGTTCCGTCCTCTGTATCGTCGATGCAGAACCAGGCTTTTGCGGCTTTCCATTTCTGAATAACCTCTTCCATATTTGCAAGTCCCGTTACTCTGCAAAACCGGTATTCTCCGTCGACAAGTATTTTGTTTTTTTCGCAGATTTGCTGGAAATACTGATATGCGTTGAACATGGTTAGATTTTTTACTTGGTTTTTTTTGATTTCAGACGCGCTTCCATTTCTGCATATTCGCGGGCTTTGGCGTCAAGTTCGGCTAATGCTTCCCATGTTTCTACCCGATAGATTTCCGCTGACTTGGTGACGTCCCCTCCGGTCAATGCCCGAACGATGTTCTGGATCTGCAGTCGCATGTTAGGCGCTGACGGTTCTTCCTCAATAATGTAGTCTACTTTGCGGAAAAAGTTGGGAAACCGTTCTGCAAACAAGCCTTTCAATCCGTAAAACCATAGGAACACAGTATAGAGAACGTGATAAGGCGTCTGTTTGAATCGTTTTGCCTTCCGTATTGTTTCCGAGTCGTTGAATTCTTTTCCGGAAGTGTAGAAACATGCGGCAAGATACCGAAGTTGCCATATATCACGGGTGTAAATAAAAGCCTGGTAATAATTTTCGCAAGCGAGATACTGTACAAACGGTGTATTATAAAGTCTTGGATCTACGTGCGTCAGGTTTGCCAGACGCGGGAGAGGCGTGATCTCCTCTACTCTTTTTACAAGGTACTCTAATTTACGTATTAATGAAAGTACTTGTGAACCTTGCAAAGTGAAATATTTCCCTTTCGGACATATACAAAGGTAGTATCCGTTCTTCTCGTGCTTAATTTTGATTTTTGTGAACCGGACAAAGCAACGAGTAAGCAGCTCTTCCCGTGAAATATTTTTCTGAGTCATCAACCAGGAGACGTATCTGAGTTGTTGTGCGGATAGGTGAGACCATGATGTTGGCGCCGTCAGTGATATTGCATCCATGTTATTCGCTTCTTAATGTTTGTTCTTCTGCGTCTTTTCCCTTGTCAAGTGTGGTCAGTGTGATGACGGGTACGTCATACTTCATATTTTTCCAGCCATTGTAGTGCTTGACAATAAAAAGGGGTTCAAGGAGAATATCATGGTAAGGTTTTTCGAGCGCCTGTTTTATTGTAAATAGTTCGCGTTGTACGGATCCGGAAAAGGAGTTGTTTGATTTACCGGGCACTGCACCGACCAAAGACGGATGGATGTTGTCGGCATAGCAAATCATGTTTGCCGCTTCTTCGGAATCTTCTATCCAGTCTCCGCCTTCTTTAGCGCGGTCAATGGTATTAATTCGTACCATCTGTATTTCTTTGCCGTTAGGATCAATGTAAAATCCACTGAACCACAACTTGCCGCTGTTTTCTATTCCGGTGAGAAATTGCCGGATGTTTTCCTTTTCCTTTTTTGCGCGGGCAAGCTTATCCGACTGCTCGGTAATACCTTCTTCACGGAACAGGTTTTGCCAGTAGTCTTTATGAATTTCCACGTGATATCGGATGGAGGTGCCGTTTCTGAATTTGGCTTTTTTCCCCATTGGAATCATATTTTTGATGTCATACCATCCGGAAAGGAACACCGACCAGTAGTAAGCAAACGGATAGTATTTACAGCCGGCTATTGGGAAAGAATTGATAACGGCAAACTTGCGATCGCGCGTTTTGTTCTTGTTGATACGTTCGCGAAGATCTCCGAGTGGATTCCAGACGTCAAGCACCGGGATGACTTCGATTTGGTTATCATCCGGCGATGATGAGACAGCATCCCAGGGAGCATAAAAAAGATTTTCTATTTTGCCTGTTCGCGGGTCGCATGTTTCAAATCGTACATGGCAGGCGTCTTTGTGCCTTATCTGAACTATGCGCTTTCCGTCGCGAGACAGGATTAATACCGTTACCGTAAAGAAAAAGTGCTTCATGTCGGTGCACTGTTCCAGAAAATATCGCGGCATGCGATTGTCTAAGAACCACTCCAATATCTCCGTGTCGGTTATTTTTTCACCGTTGTTTTGACGAATCCGAATACCCGAAGCATAGCAGGTAAGCGTGTTAAAAAGTTTGTTTTGCGACATTATTTCGTCTTTACGGATCTTTTCCATTATCTTGTAAGGAAGTTTGTTGTCATTTCCCCATGGTACGTATCCCCGGTAATTCTGATTAAGTTTGCCGGGCAAGGGTACCGGCTCGGAATGGGTGTCGTCAAAAACCTCTGTTCCTGAGTCAATTTCTTCGATAATCGCACAGACAGAGCCGTTGATAGGGATCGAGTACATGGTTTCTCCCAATGGGAATGTGCTGTTAATTTCTGGCATATTTGATTTTTTTAAAAACGTGTTATAGAAAAACTTCGAGATCGTTAACCTCAAAGATGGTTACTATGCGTATTTTCCGGCGCTCTCCGGAATTTAAAAATTTAACATTGACAGTGTTTTCCTTATAAAATGAAGATGTGGATACAACGTTATCAGCGTTAACTATTGAGCCGTCGGACTTCCAAAACTTAAGACTTACCGGCTTGCCGGACTTCAGAATTTCACGCAATTGACTGATGTGAATGTATGTCATAATCTGACTAATTAAAGGTGTAATCGAATGTATCGTCAAAAATCCTGTCCGTTGTTCTGCGAATCTCATTGTGATTTGAACGCGCAAGACGATACTTGAATTCATACCGGACGATTTCGTCGCGCGCAGAAGATCGTTTTACCGTCGCCTCCGTGATGACTACCCGCGTCATGGAGCCGTCCGTACCAAGAAGGTTAACATCCGGCGACGAAAACATATCCTCAAGCCAGCCGGACATACCGGGAGAAAGGACGCCGGTGGCGGCGCTGTATTCTCTTATCAATTTCCGATCATACAACCGGTACTGACCTTCGAAGGTGCTGAAATGGTCGGTATATTTGTTTTCAAAACTGATATCGCCACAGGCAACAAACGTTTCATAACAGCCAAAGGAATTCATGAACTTAAATTGAACCGCTCGTGGGGGCGCTTCTACTATATACCATGTAAAATGTCGGTCTCCGCAACGGGCTGTAAAGTAAACAATATCATAAATATTGTCAAATAGTTTTGCCGGACTTACATCCAGCGTTTGAGGAACGAATGAAGACAAAACATTCAGGTTCTTAGTCTGAACGTCACCATTACGGTACCGGGCTGTGAGTGTAATATTGTCGGCAATATAGGTCAAAACAGACAAAAACTCCGTCTGATTGCGGCAAATGGTTTTCTCTCTTTCAAGAGCCGTCCAAAAATATTTATCCCTAAAATTGTTGAGGGAAATGCCCGATACGATTGACGTTGCATAATAAGATACGAAAGTAATATTCTGGGTTTGACCGGATATCGTGCCAACGAAAAAAACAGTCCAGTCCCATTGAAAAACAGGGGGTTTTATTTGCGGTAAAAGAACTTTCCACAGTTCCAAAATATGAATCTTCTCCAAAACATCCGGAACGTAAACCTCGGAAAGTATATTTACTGACTGAAAGGAAATAGATAACGCAACCGGTTCGTCCGCCTGAAGAATGATATCTCCTATCATCGAGGCGAAGCATGGATCTGATGGTTGTTGAATT
>JAIRMF010000054.1 GCA_031258895.1 Dysgonamonadaceae bacterium
AAAGTCCACCCCCGCCCTACGGGCACCCCCGCCGTGCGGGGGACAGCCATGCGGGGGAACCTGACAGGCGAGGCCTGCGTAGCTCTCCCCCGCTGGCGGGGGTGCCCGTAGGGCGGGGGTGGACTTCTTTCTACCAACATACCGTGCCTAACGGCACGCTTCTTTATTTTCATTCCGTCGGTTAAAACTAAGAACTAAGAGTTAAGAACTAAGAACAACTCTCAACTCTTAGTTCATAACTCTTAACTCTTAACTCTTAGTTCTCAACTCTCAACTCTCAACTCTCAACTGCCCCGCTGGGACTATTTACATGTTAGTAATCGGCATATCATAAATAATCATTACCTTTGCGCTTCATTTTATTCAGACAAATATGAATTACAAAGTAGCAGACATTCACTTAGCCGATTTTGGCCGGAGAGAAATTGAAATTGCCGAAAAGGAAATGCCCGGATTGATGGCCATCCGGCAAAAACACGCCGCCCGGCAACCATTGAAAGGCGCGCGCATAATGGGTTCGTTGCACATGACGGTGCAGACGGCCGTACTGATCGAAACACTAAAAGCCTTGGGCGCTGAAGTGCGTTGGGCGTCGTGCAATATTTTTTCGACACAGGATCATGCGGCGGCGGCCATCGCGGCGGCCGGCATTCCGGTGTTCGCATGGAAAGGCGAAACGCTGGAAGAGTACTGGTGGTGCACTAACCGCGCCTTGACCTTCGACGGCGGCAAAGGCCCTACGCTGATTGTGGACGACGGCGGCGATGCCACCCTGTTAGTCCATTGGGGCGTGCGTGCCGAAAAAGATTCTGCGTTTGCCGACCGTACGCCGGCAAACAAAGAAGAAGGCATTATCCTGAACGTCTTAAAAGAATCGTTGGCAACCGACAAGGGCAAATGGACGCGCATAGCAGCCGAAATCCGCGGGGTAAGCGAAGAGACTACGACAGGCGTACATCGTCTGTATCAGATGAAAGAACGCGGCGAACTGCTGTTTCCGGCCATTAACGTCAATGATTCGGTAACCAAATCGAAATTCGATAACCTCTACGGCTGTCGCGAATCGTTAGCCGACGGTATCAAACGCGCCACGGATGTGATGATTGCCGGCAAGGTAGCCGTCGTCTGCGGCTACGGCGATGTGGGCAAAGGCTGCGCCCGAAGCATGCGCGCTTACGGAGCGCGTGTCATCGTTACCGAAATCGACCCCATTTGCGCCTTACAGGCCGCTATGGAAGGCTTTGAAGTCAAAACGGTGGAAGACGCGCTGCCCGAAGGCAATTTGTTTGTTACCACCACCGGCAACCGTGATATTATTACCGTCGAGCACATGGCTGCGATGAAAGACCAAGCGATTGTTTGCAATATCGGCCATTTCGATGATGAAATACAAGTGGCCGCCCTCGAAACCTGCGCCGGTATTCGCAAGGTAAACATCAAACCGCAGGTCGATAAATACATGTTCCCCGACGGGCATGCTATCTTTTTATTGGCCGAAGGAAGATTAGTCAATCTCGGCTGCGCAACCGGTCATCCCTCATTTGTGATGAGCAATTCGTTCAGCAACCAAACACTGGCGCAAATCGAACTGTGGAGCCGCCACTATCCTGTCGATGTATACCGATTACCCAAAAAATTAGACGAAGAAGTAGCGCGCCTGCACCTCGACCAGTTAGGCGTCAAACTCACCCGACTTACCACTCAACAAGCCGACTATATCGGCGTGCCGGTAGAAGGCCCATACAAACCGGAGCATTACCGATATTGATTGCAGCATTAGAGGTGTTAGAGGAATAAGGGTGCGCATTTCAAACGGTCCGTTTGGTTGACTGTTATTCATCGTATCTCTCTGTTTTCTATGCCGTCTGATGATGATCTGCATACAGCCTGATCAGAACCGGATTTTTGGTCGCATCAGAACCTTAGTTCTGTTTGTATAGGTTCGAATCCTATTCGGTCAACCACAGTAAAATCAGTGAATAAGAAGCTTCTCAGTGTATTGCGAGGCTTTTATTTTTTGCATAATTAAGCAAATTTTGCTATCTTTGTTCATGATTTTGTCAGGAATTCGTCAGGAAAATTTATAACTATTACATATGGCTACGTTCTCTATTTTAATTCAAAAAGGCGACCGTCGAAAGGACGGGAAATACCCGATCTATATTCGGGTATATTACTATGCATCAAACAATACACGACATATAGAACATAGAAATACCCGATCTATATTCGGGTATATTGGAAGAGCAAGAGCGCAAATATTCACACGGCCCTTTATGCGACCGAAAAACAGCTTACAAGGGATTTGCGCTTGAAAGACCCTCTGCTACGGCGGGAAATTACGGAAAGAATCGCCCGGTATGAAACTCTGAAGCTAGTTTTGGGGCTTCGTCTCTCGGCGTATTCTGCGAAGGAGTTGGCTGCTTATTTTGTGCGTCGGACGACGAAAAGGACGACGAGGAGAATTAATTTCATCTGTGCCACCGGCTTAATTGGCATAATCGAACCATTGTGGAATATTTAATTTAAAACCTCGTCGATGTATAGGTTAATCGCGTCATTTTTAACATGAACACACGAAAACGGTTAGGCAAGAAACTTGCCGAAATACGAAAAAAGGCAGGAATATCAACCTACGACATAGCGCGAGAAACGGGGATACAGTCAAATAATATCACCGTGATAGAACAGGGCAAGCATTCGGTTGGAGTGGAACGCCTTGAAAAAATAGTTAACGTTTTGGGGTACAAAGTCGATATAGTACCCAAAAAGCAAAAAAAGAAAGATGCAGCTATTTTCTAAAAATTTATAACTGACGCTTGTGTGTATGTGAGAAAATAATTATATCTTTGCAAATAATGAAATATGTAGACATAAACATATTGATATGAATGCGGGGAATATAAATAAACTCGAAAAATTAGTTGCCGACTATCAGCAGGCAACACACGGACAGGTAGACATGAAAAAATTCACCTATTATGCAATCACCCATCACAGCACGGCGATAGAGGGCAGTACGTTGACAGAGGGACAGGTTTATAATTTGCTCGACCAGGACATGCCCGCCAAAAACAAACCATTTTCGGAACAACAAATGGTAATCGACCACCAAAAGGCGCTTATTTATACGCTGCATACAGCAATCGGGAAAAAGCCGCTTACTGAAGCATTTATTAAGGAAATCGGCAGTATGACGGTAAAAAATACAGGGGGCATTTACAACACGGCATTAGGAATATTTGACAGCACACATGGCGACTATCGACTTGTAAACGTTCACGCAGGAGCGAGGACATTCCCAAATTACAGCAAAGTGCCCGACCTTATGCAATCTTTTGTTAAGACTGTTAATGAGAAATATACGGAGGCAAACACCTTTCAGCAAAAATGTGAAGCAGCCTTTTATGCACACTTTCAACTTGTAAGCATACACCCCTTTGCAGACGGCAACGGACGGACAAGCCGGCTCGTTATGAACTACATTTTAGCCTGCTTCGACCTGCCTGTTTTCTATGTGTACAAAAGCAACCGTATTTCCTACATTCAGGCGTTGGAAAAAACACGTGAAACCGACGACATACAACATTTCTACAGTTTTATGTTTGGACAGTATAAAAAGTTTTTAGAAAAGGAAATAAAAGCAGTTTAACCATTAACCACTAAATAGATTGATATGAGTACAAAGAATATAAATCAAATAATAAGAAGAGATTTAATACAAGATATTTCAACCGGCATGGTTACCGTTTGGAAAAATGGCAGAGCCGGACAGTTTGTAGACATTAATAATAATTGTCTGTACAGGTTTCTGGAGACAACCCCAGACTTCAGTCGTTGGCTGATATCGCCGGATAACCATCCGGAGATTCAGAAACTGCCGATTATGGCCTGCGGCTTTGTCGCATGGCTAATAAAATATTGGAGAGAGAGTACGCAAGAAATCTATTCGGGCTATTTGCAGGCCAGATTAAACCAGTATAAAGCCGAATATAAAAAAGATGCAGATGTTTTCATGCGAAATTTAGAACAGGAATTTTATAACCAACACAGAGCCGATGAGGAACAACGGATAAAACAATCGGAAGCTATATTTGATTTTATTTCAGAACCGGAAGTAAATAGGATAAAGAAATATGTAAAATGTTATTTTGAATATGTCAGTGAATTTAATACGGAATCTAATTCAATGCAGTACCCGGACATAACCGAACAACAAAAACCGAACGCTAATGAAGTGAACGCCAGCAAGCCTCAACAATATGCTTTTGACCCAGCTAAAATTACAGCCGTTTACAATTTTTGCATAGAGACCAACGTGTTAAGTAATACTATTTAAAATATGGCTTTTATGAATGCCGTCGATTCCGCCAATTTCAAGACTATTCACGACCAAGCCAAACAGAAAAAAAGTAAAAGCAAATGTAAGTACATTATTTTCATTTTGAGCGGTGTTAAGTTGGTATAGAAATACTTAAAATGGAGCATTGATTACTAGTTATTTACATCTTGATTTTTGTTCAAAAACTATACCAACTTAACAATACCGAAAAATATTTTCTCGATGCCATAATTCCAATAGATAATGCAAAACTCGTATAAAAATCGACCTGAGAAATTCTCTGAGTCACTCCTGTATTTTCACCGAAACTAACAAACTAT
>JAIRMF010000087.1 GCA_031258895.1 Dysgonamonadaceae bacterium
GTGAGGGCGGACCTTGGAGCGACCTGTATTCGGTTGTAATCCCATAAAAAATACATAGTATGGATGCGCCGGAAACTTATTTCCAGCGTATTATATAGTGCAGGGATTCCTTCGGAACAAAAAACGCGCAGTAAGTACCGTACGTCGATTCGTGCGGTACTTTTGGCGCTTTGTAACGGTAATATTTTTTTACGTCAATATCAGCACGACTCTTCTACATAAATTTCTGACAGAGTCAAACAATCGGAAAACACATATATAAAATGAGGAATCCATGAAAAACATACAGGGAGCGGTTATCGGTATCATTGCCGCATTTTGTTTTACCTCCGGCGGCTTTGCGCAGATAACTCTCGAACAGTGCTACGAAAAAGCGAGAGCCAACTATCCTCTTATCGGTCGTTACGACTTGATAGCGAGGACGCGAGATATAACTCTCTCCAACGTCGGCAAAGCGAATCTACCGCAAGTACAGTTAGCGACGAAAGCTTCTTATCAGTCGGCGGTTACTGAGATTCCGCTCGACTTGGAGAAGCTCGGGATACCCGGTCTTGGGAACATTCCGAGCTTAAGTAACGATCAGTACGGAGTTGTCATTGACGTCAGCCAGACTGTTTGGGATGGGGGCGCCGTTGCCTCCAAGCGTGCCGGCGTCAAGGCGAAGTCTGAGGCGGAGTTAGGCGAGTTGGAGGTCGATCTGTACGCTCTTCGCGAGCGTATCAACGGATTATATTTCGGTGTATTGTTATGCGACGCTCTTCTCGATCAGACTCGCTTGTTTATGGATGAGTTGCAGAGCAATCACGATAAAATCGCCACCTATCTCAATAACGGTATCGCCAATCCTGATGATTTGGACGCCGTTAAAATCGAGCAACTGAGAGCGGATCAGACAATGACGAGGATTCGTTATAACCGGAAGTCGTATGTGGATATTTTGTCGGCCTTTCTCGGTGAGCAGTTAGGAGAAGACGTTATCTTCCTGAGACCAGAAGCGGAGTTCTCGACCTTTCTCGATATACGGCGCCCCGAGCTCGATTTATTTGACGCCCGTATCAAAACCTTAGACGCAGCAAGAAATGAAATCAACGCAAGTGTGATGCCGAAATTCGGTCTGTTCTTAACCGGAGGCTACGGTAAACCCGGGTTAAACATGCTGGAAAATAAATTTGCGACCTATTACATCGGAGGCGTGAGGCTGTCATGGAACATCGGAAGCTTTCTCTACACCAGAAGGAACAGTCTGAATCTGATAGAATCCAGTCGTAATACCCTCCAAACACAGCGCGAAACATTTGTCTTCAATACTTTGCTGGATAAGACAGGCAAGGAAAACGAAATCGCAAAATATCGTAATCTTCTACAATCAGACGATAAAATCATCGCATTACGAAATTCAGTAAAGCGCTCCGCCGAAATCAAACTCGCAGGAGGAACGTTCAATGCAACCGATTTGATGCGCGAAGTAATAGCCGAACAGCTTGCTAAACAGGATAAAATCATACATGAAATCGAACTAATGCAGGCTATTTACAATTTGAAATTTATTATCAATAATTGAATTTATATGGGGACAAATAAATCTTTTCTTATCACAATAGTGGTTACCCTATTATCCGCATGTAATCACATAAATAATGAATATGACGCATCCGGAATTTTCGAAACGACAGAAATAATTGTGTCGGCAAAGGGAAGCGGTGAAATCATATCTTTTGATGTATCGGAAGGTCAAAACGTGGAAGCACAAACTTCACTCGGACTGATTGATACTACGCAACTTTATTTGAAGAAGATGCAGTTGCAGGCGAATATCCGTTCCACGAACAGTCGCAGAATTAATGTTTCACGACAGATTGCCGCGTTGCAGCAACAAATTGAAACACAACATCGTGAGCAAAAACGTTTTGAGATGCTTGTAAAACAAAATGCTGCCAATCAAAAACAGTTGGACGATATTAATGCACAGGTTGTTATGCTCGAAAAACAACTTGATGCCCAAATCGAAACACTGAATAACAGCAATAACAGTCTGACCAACGAACAAGAATCGCTCGCCATTCAGATTGCTCTGATTAACGATCAAATTAAAAACTGTATTATTAAAAGTCCCATAAAAGGCACGATATTAACGAAATATACCGAAGTGGGCGAATCAACCATACAGGGGAAAGCGATTTTCAAAATGGGCAATATAGAAAATATGTATTTGAGAGCATATATTACGGCAAGTCAGCTCACTGACATCCGACTCGGTCAACAAGTTAAAGTATATTCCGACACTGGAGAATCGGACAGAAAAGAACATTCGGGGACAATCACATGGATTTCGGACGAAGCGGAGTTTACGCCAAAAACTATTCAAACCCGAGACGAACGCGCAAATCTCGTCTATGCCATTAAGGTAGCCGTAACAAATGACGGATATATCAAAAAAGGAATGTACGGAGAAATAAGATTTAATAAATGATGATTAATGGATACAGCCATACGAGCATTATCGGTTAATAATATCAGTATGAATTATGCAAATGTATCTGCTTTGAAGAACGTCAGTTTTGAGGTTAAGCGAGGCGAGTTGTTTGGTTTGATTGGTCCAGACGGCGCAGGAAAAACGAGTTTGTTCCGCATTCTTACCACGCTTTTGCTTGCTGACAGTGGCACAGCAATGGTGGATGATTTGGACGTAGTCACGGATTATAGGGCAATTCGCTGTCGTATAGGATATATGCCTGGACGATTTTCGCTTTATCAGGATTTGACAGTGGAAGAAAATCTGGCTTTTTTCGCTACTGTCTTCAATACCAGCATCAAAGAAAACTATTATCTCATCGAAGATATCTACAAGCAAATAGAGCCGTTCAAAAAACGCAAAGCCGGACAATTATCTGGCGGAATGAAACAGAAACTTGCATTGAGTTGTGCTTTAATTCACAAACCTTCAGTACTTTTTCTTGACGAACCGACAACAGGCGTCGATCCCGTATCGCGCAGGGAATTTTGGGGAATGTTGAAGAAACTGAAGCGGCAGGGAATTACTATCCTTGTTTCGACGCCTTACATGGACGAGGCCACTCTGTGCGATCGTATTGCTCTAATTCAACAAGGTGAAATACTGACAATTGATACTCCCGATAGAATAACGGCAAACTTCCCTCGAAAATTATACGCTGTCGAATCTGATAACAACTACCGGACGCTTATGCAGTTGCGTGAAAATCCTGCTGTCCTGTCTGTGTACAGTTTTGGGGAATCGTTGCACGTGACACTCAATGAGCAGTTAATAACCGAGAATGGGCATGATTTTCAACTGAAAGAAATTGAGCCCTCTATTGAAGATTGTTTTATAGAGCTATTAAGAAAATAATTATCAATTGTAAGGTATGGTTATTAGGACGGACAGATTAACAAAACAATTCGGAAATTTTAGAGCTGTAGATGAAATTTCTTTCGAAGTTGACAGGGGTGAGATATTCGGTTTTCTCGGTGCGAATGGAGCGGGGAAAACCACTGCTATGCGCATGTTGTGCGGATTGAGCAAGCCGACGTCGGGTATAGGGATGGTTGCAGGATACGATATTGAGCGTCAATCGGAGCAGGTAAAGAGACACATCGGTTATATGAGTCAGAAATTTTCATTGTATGATGATTTGAGGGTATGGGAAAACATTCGTCTCTTTGCCGGAATTTACGGGATGAAGTCTGCTGAGATTGCTCAAAAGACAGACGAAATATTATCGACGCTCGGTTTTTCGGCTGAAAAAAACACTATGGTCAAAGAATTGCCTTTGGGGTGGAAACAGAAGCTTTCGTTTTCGGTTTCAATTTTTCACGAGCCCAGAATTGTATTTCTCGACGAACCGACCGGTGGGGTTGACCCTGTTACGCGGCGGCAATTTTGGGAACTTATCTACCAGGCGGCCGATAGAGGCATTACCATCTTTGTTACTACGCATTACATGGACGAGGCCGAATATTGCAGTCGTGTTTCCATAATGGTTGACGGGAAGATTGAAGCTTTAGACACGCCAAGGAGATTAAAATCGACTTTTTCGGCGACAAGTATGGATAACGTTTTTATTCGGCTGGCAGGCAAAGCCAAGAGGGCCGGCGATAATTAAGCCGACGTTGTTATGAATCTTATAAGCAAGGAATTTGTACATATTTTTCGCGACAGTCGTACCATGATGATTTTATTGGTAATGCCGGCAATCCAGATAATACTGTTTGGATTCGCCATTACTACCGAAGTGAAAAATGTTCCTATGGTGGTATTCAATCCTTCCGGAGATGATTCTGTACAGCCTGTTATTGAGCAGTTACAGGCAAGCGGATACTTCACCCTTGTCGGGGAATTGGACAACAGGGACGAAATACAGCGTGTATTTCAGGAAGGTGAAGCCCATATGGCGGTTATATTCGATAGAGACGCCATACAACTCATAATTGACGCTTCCGATCCGAACCAAGCAATGGTATTTGGCAGTTATGTGTCCAATATTATCAATCGGTTTCAAGTTTCCGGTTTTGAGATAAGGGCGCTTTATAATCCACAGATGAAGAGTTCCTACAATTTTGTGCCCGGCGTTATGGGACTGATAATAACTTTGATCTGTGCTATGATGACCTCTATCTCCATCGTGAGGGAGAAAGAGAAAGGAACGATGGAGGTTTTGCTTGCCTCTCCCATTCGGCCGGTTCACATCATTGCGGCAAAGATGACGCCTTATTTTGTACTCTCCATCATCAATTTGGCGACCATTTTGTCGCTGTCCATTTTCGTGTTGGGGGTTCCGGTGACGGGTAATTTCGCGGCGCTGGTATCTGTTTCGCTGCTTTTTACCCTGACTACTTTATCACTCGGCCTTCTTATTTCGAGTATCGCGAGCACACAACCGGCAGCTTTGTTGATTTCGGGAATGGGTCTCATGATGCCGACTATGTTGCTGTCGGGTATGATTTTTCCGATAGAGAGTATGCCTTGTATTTTGCAATGTGTTTCTGTTTTTTTCCCTGCCCGCTGGTATGTCGAGACCGTAAGGAAGTTGATGATACAGGGTGTTGAGATTGAGTTTGCGGCAAAGGAAATCGTTATTCTTACGGGCATGACGGTGTTCCTTCTGGCGGTAAGCCTTAAGAAATTCAGCATAAGGATAAAGAAATAATTCTTTTCGTTTATGATACGTTTTTTATTGGAGAAGGAGTTTAAACAAATATTTCGCAGCGCATTTTTTCGGGGATTGATATTTATTTTTCCCATCGCCATGCTGCTTGTTATGCCCTGGGCCGCCAATCAGGAGATTAAGGAAATGAAGCTTAGCATTATCGACAACGACCTGAGTACAAGTTCCGGACGCTTGATAGAGAAAATCATTTCATCGGGGCACTTCAAAGCGGCGGACATTTCGTTTTCAAACCGTAAATCTCTTGAAAGTATTGAGGCCGGCGAGGCCGATGCTATTATAGAAATCCGGCCTGATTTTGAGAGGGATTTCGTGAGGACGGGAGCTGTTAACGTAATGGTTTCCGTCAATTCCGTAAACAGCATGAAGGGCAGTATCGGTTCTTCCCGCCTTATCTCCATCATTAATCAATGGGTGGCCGGGAATATGCCTCATATGGTCGGAGTGGATGGTAGGAGCCTTCATTATCGTTATCTGTTCAATCCGTCTTTGGATTTCAAGACCTATATTGTTCCGGCCTTGACGGTAATGCTGATGACTATGCTTTGCGGGTTTTTGCCTGCTCTCAACATGGCGGGGGAGAAGGAGTCCGGCACTATCGAACAGCTTAACGCGAC
>JAIRMF010000088.1 GCA_031258895.1 Dysgonamonadaceae bacterium
GGTCTTTACGATATGAGCGGGAACTTATGGGAATGGTGTTGGGACTGGTTAGGTAGTTATGATGACTGTTGCATTGAGAATCCCGATTCTCCGGTTCCAAATAATACAAGCATCCAGGACTTAGCAGGGGGTTATAGTCGCGTCTTACGCGGCGGCGGCTGGATCAACTACGAGTCCGACTGCCACGTCTCGACTCGCGGCGGCAGCTTCAGCCCGACCGACCATAGCACCGGTATCGGCTTCCGGGTTGCGTGTAAAGGGGAGTGAGTGGATTATAAACGCTTGCCGCACCACCTGCCAAACCAGGCAATGACAACAAAACATAGAAAAGGTAGAAAAAAAGATACGCGTACCGGCGAAAGAAACTCGCCAAACCACGTCGCCCGGTCTATCAACCAGCCCTGCAAAGGAGGCATCACCGCTCCGCCGCCAATAGCAAGAATCAAACCGGCTGACGCCAGTTTCGCCTCCTCGCCCATGCCTTTAAGAGCAATGCCGTAAATGGTAGGAAACATCAAAGACATGCAGGCCGAAATGGCCACTATCGAATACAGCCCCACAGGCCCCTTGATGAAAATCGCCCCAAGCGTGAAAAATCCTCCGCCAAACGCCAGAATCATCAACAGTAAACTCGGCCTGATGTACTTAAGGAGGTATGTGCAAATAAACCTGCTCGATACGAAAATCGCCATCGCAACAATATTATAACCCTGAGCGTCCGACTTGGACATCGAAAGCTCACTCTCGGCATACTGTATGATAAATGTCCAAACCATGATCTGAACGCCAACATAAAACGCCTGCGCAAATACCGCCAAAACATAACGTCTGTTCCCCAACAGGCATCTCACCGTCCGACCTATCGAGTTCCCCTCCGAATTGTCGGAAACAATGTTCGGCAGTCTGGCCGCAATAAACAGGACAAGAAAACACAGCACAACCAAACCCAAAATCAAATAAGGAGTGCCAACAGTGTTAAGGTCGGCCTGCCGGATCGCAAAAAAACCCTCCGGATCAACTCCCTTCATGACCTGCAACTGCTCCTCCGTCTCCTCACTCAGCCTCTTTAGAATAAATTCCTTAGCAATCAACATCCCGGCAATAGACCCCATCGGATTAAAAGCCTGAGCAAAATTGAGCCTGCGGGTAGCGCTTTCCTCCGGTCCCATCGCAAGAACATACGGATTGGAGGTCGTCTCAAGAAATGAAAGCCCGCAAGTCATCACAAAATACGCAACCAGAAAAGCCTCAAAAACCATCGCATTGCCGGCCGGAATAAACAGCAAACAGCCGGCAGCGTAAAGAGCAAGTCCAACGAAAATGCCGCTCTTATAGTTAAACCGCCGGATAAATAAAGCCGCCGGAATCGCCATGAAACAGTAACCGCCATAAAAAGCAAACTGCACAAGCGAACTCTCAAAGTTGGTTATCAACAGTATCTTTTTAAATGCCGCCACCATAGGATTGGTAATGTCGTTGGCAAAACCCCAAAGCGCAAAAAGCGAGGTGACAAGAATAAAAGCGAAAAGGTAACTCCCTCCGGAAGGCGAGGAAAAAATGTGTTTCTCTGATTTTGGAGTGCTCATAAAGCGTTATAGTGTTTTGTGTTTAAAATCAACTCTTCAACCTTACATGTTCTACCCATTTCCTTGCATTGACAAAGGCCTGAATCCACGGCGTAACCTCGTCTCCATTATTGGCCGCCGGATAATATGCGCATTGCCAGGGAAATATCGCCCGCTCGGGGTGGGGCATCATCGCCAAATGACGACCGTCCTTGTTACATATCCCCGCTACCGCAAAATCCGAACCGTTGGGATTGCCGGGGTAGGTTTCGTAGAGGTATTTGGCTACAATATTATATCTCTTCTCCTCTATCGGTAAAGAAAAACATCCCTCGCCGTGAGCTACCCACACCCCAAGACGACTGCCGGAAAGAGAACCGAGCATGACCGATTTGTTCTTCGGAATAGTGACGGAAAGATATTGCGATTCAAACTTGCCGGAAACATTTTTCAACATCCGGGGACGAAACTTGTGTTTCGGTGCGATAAGGTTGAGTTCAATCATCAGCTGGCATCCGTTGCAGATACCGAGACTCAACGTGTCCTCCCTTGCATAGTACCGGTTCAACGTACGTTTAGCCTTGTCGTTGTAAAGCAGGCTGCCCGCCCAGCCCTTAGCAGAGCCAAGTACATCGGAATTGGCAAATCCGCCGCAAAAAACAAGCATATTCACCTCATCAAGCGTCTCGCGACCGGAAACAAGATCGGTAGTATGGACGTCCTTTACATCAAACCCCGCAAGGTAAAGCGCATACGCCATTTCGCGGTCGCCGTTCGTGCCTTGTTCGCGAAGAATTGCCGCTCGTATACCCGACGGCTTGCGATCAAACGACAGTCCGAGACTTGATAGCGTTCCGTGAAAATCCTTTGGAAATTTGAATTGTAGAGGTTGCTGTTTGTAATTTACAAATCGTTCCTTAGCGCATTGCTCACCACTCTGTATACGGTCAAGAAGATATGACGAGGCAAACCATATATCACGTAAAAAGTCTATATTGAAAACGTATTTCTCTTTCTTGATTTTTATCTGACGGTCTCCTATCGGACGGGCAATACGGGCATAAGCAATGTCGTTCCTTTCAAGTACTTCCTCAACCGCCGTCCTATCCTCTACCTGTATCAGCACACCCGGATTTTCGCTGAACAATATCTTTATGAGATCCTTTTCGCGAATTTTTTCAAAGTTGATATCGAGACCGCCTTCCGTATTACCGAAAGTCATTTCGAGAAGCGCCGTAATCATCCCTCCTGCGGAAATATCGTGCCCGGCAAGAATTAAGTCCCTGCGAATAAGTTCCTGAATCGTTTCAAAAGCGGTCCGAAAATATTCGGGATCGGTTACGGTAGGTGCTTCATTGCCAAGACAATTCAGTATCTGGGCAAATGCCGATCCGCCAAGTTTAAACTTGTCAAACGAAAAGTCTATATAGTAAATCGCAGAGCGCTGGTTGTTCACAAGAACAGGAGAAACTATCCTGCGAATGTTGTCCGACTCGGCGGCAGCCGATATAATGACCGTGCCGGGAGATAGAATCCTGTCCTCACCGTATCTCTGTGTCATAGAGAGTGAATCTTTGCCGGTGGGGATGTTTATTCCAAGTTTGCAGACAAAATCCGAACAGGCCTGCACCGCTTCGTAGAGCCTTGCATCTTCTCCCGTATTTTTGCATGGCCACATCCAGTTAGCACTCAACGAAACACTCTCGATACCCTTTTTTAACGGAGCAAATACTATGTTCGTCAACGCCTCGGCTACCGACAAGACCGAACCTGCCGCAGGATTGATGATCCCTGCCTGTGGAGCGTGCCCGATGGATGTTACGATACCGGCTTGCCCCCGATAGTCAAGCGCCACAGCGCCGCAGTCACTCAACGGTAGCTGAATCTCACCCTGACACTGCTGACGGGCGACCTTCCCGGTGATGGAACGGTCAACTTTGCTCGTCAACCAGTCCTTACAAGCAACGCCTTCGAGTTGCAAAACAAATTCGAGATAGAGTTGCAGGTTTTTGACGTCATATTTGACAGGGTTGAATTGTGTGCCGACAGTAAGGTCGTTAAGAACAATGCGAGGCGGTTTCCCAAAGAAATCCGAAAGTTTTATGTCGAGTGGCTTTTGACCGTTTGCCTGCTCGAATACGAGTTTGCGGTCATCGGTAGTTTCGCCCGCCACGTAAAACGGAGCACGTTCGCGTTCGGCAATTTTCTTCACATGGTCAATATCTTTCTGTGCAATAATCAGACCCATACGCTCCTGACTTTCGTTGGCGATGATTTCCTTTGCAGATAGCGTCGGATCTCCGACCGGTAACTGTGACATGTCAATATGCCCACCGGTAGTTTCCACAAGTTCCGATAAGCAATTAATGTGTCCGCCGGCGCCATGATCGTGTATGGAAATTATAGGATTGTCATCGGATTCGGCTAAAGCGCGAATTACATTTGCTACACGTTTTTGCATTTCAGGATTGGCACGCTGTACGGCGTTGAGTTCAAGGCCACTACCGTATTCGCCCGTGGCAACAGACGATACAGCGCCTCCTCCCATTCCGATACGATAATTATCGCCCCCCATTACTACAATTTTCTCGCCCGGCAAAACCTCGCCTTTCAGTGCATCCCTGCGATTAGCAAAACCTACCCCTCCTGCAAGCATTATTACTTTATCGTATGCGTATTTACGACGATTTTCTTCGTGCTCAAATGTAAGCAAAGATCCGCATATAAGGGGTTGACCGAATTTGTTGCCGAAATCCGACGCTCCGTTAGAGGCCTTTATAAGTATCTGCTCCGGAGTTTGATACAACCATTTGCGTGGCGGCAGAACATTTTCCCATTCCCGACCATTTTCGAGACGGGGATAGGCGGTCATGTAAACAGCGGTGCCCGCAACAGGCAGCGAAGCTTTTCCTCCTCCAAGTCGGTCGCGAATTTCACCGCCTGTGCCTGTTGATGCACCATTGAACGGTTCGACCGTCGTGGGAAAATTATGTGTTTCCGCTTTAAGCGACAATACGGTTTCTATTTGTTTTGTCTCAAAAAAATCCGGTTTGTCGGCAGTATGAGGTGCAAATTGCTCAATGACAGGACCTTTATTGAATGCTACATTATCTTTATATGCGGAAATAAGTCCGTTGGGATTTTCTTCGGAAGTACGGCGTATAAGTTCGAAAAGAGTTGATTTTTTTTCTTCTCCATCAACGATAAATGTACCGTTGAAAATTTTGTGACGGCAATGTTCGGAATTGACCTGCGAAAAACTGAAAATTTCGCTGTCGGTCAAATGTCGACCGAGTTTTTTACCCACTGAATTTAAGTAGTCTACTTCTTCATCACTCAACGCTAACCCTTCTGTCCTATTATAGTCGGCAATATTTTCGATATAGTTTATTGATTCCGTTCTTTTGTTGATAGTGAAAACATCCTGTCCAATTCCACCGTAAAAACGTTGTAGCATGGGGTCATAAGCGACATTGCGGTCGGGGACAATCGTAAATTCTTCTACGCGCGTAACACCGTGAATACCCATATTCCGGATAATTTCCACCGCATTAGTGCTCCATGGAGTAACCATTTCCCGACGTGGGCCGATAAGATACGTGTCTATATTTTTTCTTGTTAACAATTCAGCATCGTCAAACAACCATGCGAGTTTTTTCTTGTCTGTTTTTGATGGTTTAGATATGGTCTCGACAGCGATAATAGACTTCGATACGGTTTTATAAAATAAAATCATCCTGCAACGTTCTTTAAAAAGCGAACTATCTTCTTATTTCAAAAAACACAAAAATCCTTAAAGATTTTTTATGATAACACAGATCAGTACCTGTAATGTTCGGCTTTGTACGGTCCAGCAACATTCACGCCGATATAAGCAGCCTGCTGCTCGGTAAGTGTAGTCAGTTCCACGCCGATATGCTCCAAATGCAGACGGGCAACTTCTTCGTCTAGGTACTTGGGTAATCGGTAAACGTTGATTTCATAACAGTTTTTCCACAGGTCGAGTTGAGCTAATGTTTGATTAGTAAACGAGTTGCTCATCACAAACGATGGGTGTCCTGTCGCACAACCGAGATTGACCAAACGACCTTCAGCGAGCAGGAAAATCGAATTACCCGAAGGGAAAGTATATTTATCGACCTGGGGTTTGATGTTTATATGCTTGATACCCGGGTAATTGATTAATTTGTCTACCTGAATTTCATTATCAAAATGCCCTATGTTGCAGACGATAGACTGGTCGCGCATTTGCACGAGGTGATCGATAGTAATAACATCACGGTTGCCGGTTGTGGTGACAAAGATATTGCCTTCTTTGACAGCCTTTTCCATTGTTGTTATTTCAAAACCCTCCATCGCTGCCTGCAAAGCGCAAATAGGGTCAATTTCGGTAACAATGACACGAGCGCCGTAGGAACGCATGGACTTTGCACAACCTTTGCCTACATCTCCGTAACCCAGCACTACAACCACTTTTCCTGCAATCATTACATCAGTAGCGCGTTTAATACCGTCAGCCAGAGATTCGCGGCAACCGTAAAGATTGTCGAATTTGGATTTTGTAACGGAATCATTCACGTTGATAGCGGGGAAAAGCAGTTCACATCTTTCCATCATCTGATAGAGGCGATGAACTCCGGTGGTGGTTTCTTCCGAAACGCCGCGCAATTCGGAAACTGTGCGATGCCAACGGTGTGGGTCTTTGTTCAGGATGCGCCCTAAGGTATCAATGATTACCTGTTCTTCGTGGTTTTCTCCTTTGCGATTGAGGAACTGTGCATCGTTTTCCGCTCTGTAACCCCAGTGAATAAGGAGAGTGGCGTCACCTCCATCGTCGACTATGAGATTAGGACCTTTCAGTCCTCCCTCAAAACTCAAAGCCTGATCGGTACACCACCAATAGTCTTCCAGTGTTTCTCCCTTCCATGCGAAGACAGGAATACCTGCCGCTGCGATTGCCGCCGCTGCGTGGTCTTGAGTGGAGAAAATATTGCAACTTGCCCACCTAACCTCGGCGCCGAGTTCAACAAGAGTTTCTATCAGTACCGCTGTTTGTATGGTCATATGTAATGAGCCGGTTATGCGTGCGCCTTTCAGCGGTTTTTCCCTACCGTATTTGCGGCGTATAGCCATAAGTCCCGGCATTTCATGCTCGGCTATTTCAATTTCCTTGCGTCCAAAGTCTGCCTGCGAGATGTCGGCAACTTTGTAGTTTAATGTTTCTTTCGACATTGTTAAATGAATATTTTTGTTAATACAAAGATTTTTTGTCCGCAAAAGTAAGGTTTTTTTATTACAATAACATCAGTCATTAAATTTTAAGCATCCTTACCTTGCTACACAATATGGATTTATAATTTTTGGATATTCTCGTTAATCCACCGGATGCGCGTTTCTATGAAGGATTTCAATAGCGCAATTTCTTCTTTGTAACTGCCTTGTGGATTGTTATAGTAGTGAGCGATGAAAGTATCGCGCTTTCTTGCCTCGCTAAGGTATTCCGATTCTCTGTCAATGAAATCCAAAATACTTTGCAGTTCCGAGTTTTTCTCTTTCCACCGTTCTTTGGCAAGGTTTTTTAAAAACGGATCTTCAAGCATACGTGGTATCCAATACAAATGGTTTTCTATTGAATAGAAATTGGAAGGCGTATTAACATTTTGGGTATTATAGTTTCCCATTGTAAGGTCAAAATCCCATACCGGACCGAAGAAATATTTCTTTGCTTCGGGATTATAATAGAAGAATATACTGCCATGATTTGCATCCGGATTTTTCGTAAACTCGTTTACCCAGTACAAATCTATGGCTGATGGGAGGTCAAAATATTTACAATAACCGCTGGACTCGTTTTTGAAGTTGTCGCCATAGATCGCTTCTTCGGCCGCCCAAACACCGGAAGTGATTATATTCCATACGTTTTCAAGATTTTGGTCGGGGTCTTTAACATTTGCGTTCATGACGTCTATTCTTGGATTTGCTTCGACTTCCTTGTCGGAAACATATTTACCTGTACGGTTATGGTACAGCTTGAACCAGGGCTCATCTTTCAGCGAATTAACGAGTTCGATCAAATATCCGCCATCCGGATTTTCATTCGAAATTTTGGGAATATTCACTCGGTTTTCATCAATACGGATCTGTTCGGTAAGTTGGTATATGCCGGCGTAATTGCCGTTGAGATACAGTTCGACATATTCCGACTTTGGGGTCCAGATAATGTTATTGAATATCTTGCTAATCTCGAATGCTACGGCATTTCGGAGCCACGAAAAATCCATTGCATTGGCCAGAAGTACCCAGTGACGTTGAGCGGGCATACCGAGCAACGGTTTTTTGCCGCCTTCCTGGAGGCGGATGTTGTAGGGTTGTTTTCCCACGTTCCACGTTGTATTGCCGCGCCCTTTGATGTCGCAGAGGCCTTCGTACATCATTCCGTTTTGCAATTGCCGTTCTCCGTCGACGAGTGTGTATGCTGCTCCGTTGAGCCATTCATCCCGCTTTATTTCAGTGTCTTTTGGTATATCAATATACATTTGCGGAAATTTTTTCGTGACGATAGGTCTAAAACGAGTGCCTTCCGGATATTCGATGATAAATTCATTTTCGTAGAACAGTTTGATGTTTATCGAATCGTTTTTGTTTTCCGTCCGGATGGAGTATTGTACGCCTTTTTCCATCACGAAGGTTTTCTTGTTTACCACCTGCAAGTAGTACTTCTGTTCTGTCTGAGTGGCGGCAAGCATTACCATCGCGACACACACACATATGAGGTATAGGGAGTATTTTTTCATAATTCATCGAATTATTTTCACCGTTCTGCCATAAATTTTTACCAGATAGACTCCTTTCTGGAATCCTGAAACAGGTATCTGGAACTCATTTTCGGATGTTTCCGCATGACGGAGCAGCTGTCCTGCGAGACTGTAGAGGTAAATGCTGCCGAGGGGGGAATTTCCGGAAACGATCAAATTATCGGACGCGTCTATATAGACTTTTGGAAGGTCAATATTCACGCTTGTAACGGACAGAGTTCTGTCGAAATAAAAACTGCTGACTTCTTCGAAACCAAAAACATGTAGTCCGTCTTCTCCGTCTATCGTAATCTTGCCGTCAAGCAAAACGATGTTTGAATTTAGAACATTAACATTGTTTCCATTCGCATCTTTAAGTATCAGCCACGGCTCCGGTTCTGCTTGAGCGAATACGCAGACAGACGATGTGCAGACGGATAATAGAAGTAGAGATAATTTTTTTGAGAACATATACGACGAATTATTTTGAGACGG
The DNA here is from genome assembly GCA_031258895.1 of Dysgonamonadaceae bacterium. Taxonomy (GTDB): domain Bacteria; phylum Bacteroidota; class Bacteroidia; order Bacteroidales; family Azobacteroidaceae; genus Azobacteroides. Next base: position 8,855 of record JAIRMF010000088.1, read on the forward strand.
CAAAGGTACAAAAAAAGTTACAACTGAACAAGCGGACAAAATGAACCGGGAAAACATCTTTTGATAGATATTTTCCCGGAGCATTAAGTTTGCCGTCTACCATCCATTTTCTCGGTTTTTTCGGAGAAAATGGTTGTTCTCTCCAAAAAATGAACTATCTTTGCGTCCGCAATGCGAAATCAACGGGAGATTTTGGTCCGGTAGCTCAGTTGGATAGAGCAGCAGCCTTCTAAGCTGCGG